>NZ_QEYV01000035.1:0-138922 GCF_003992815.1 Xanthomonas sp. DAR33341
CCGGGCTGGCCGCCGAACCGGACGAGGACGTCAGCACCACGGTATCTTTCGCCGTCGCGCTATCGCCACGCTGCACGACACCCGTGGTGCCGCTGACGACGCTTTCATTGAGCGCCGTCAGATTCTTGTCCACCGCACCGAATGCGGTGTCTACACTCTTGTAGGCAGACTTCTGGATCGTATAGGACGGCGTAGTGCCGGCAGCGACATCTGCCCCACCGCCCAGGTAGCTGTCGACGCGCTGCTGCTGGGTATACAGCTGCCCACCCGTGATCGCATCGGTCGAGCCGGAGTCCACGCTGCCCACCGCAAGGTTGGACAGCTTCTGCGCCGCTCCCGGCTTGGCCGCCGAACCAGACGAGGACGTCAGCACCACGGTATCTTTCGCCGTCGCGCTATCGCCACGCTGCACGACACCCGTGGTGCCGCTGACGACATCTGCAAGGCCACTATTGACGCTTGTAAGGCCACTGTTGACGCTCGTGAGCTGGCTATCCACCGCACCGAGCGCGGCGCCTGCATCAAGGGCAACATCCAATCGCAGGGAAATCTGATCAATCAAGCTAGGCGGCCTCAAGAATCAATATCCACACTCAGCCATAGCCCAATCTCGCTTCGCCTGGATGCAAGCCGACTTTGATCGGCAAGCCAAGATGGCACTCTTGGAGCGTGAGCCAGACAGCCATTGCTACGTCAGGAATCTTAAAGAGCCTCTCAATCGCTTCACATGGGCGCTCGCCCAAATGCACCCCCTGACCCTCCCCAGGAGTTCCGGAGGCTCCGAATTCTTGAGAAGGATGGAGCCATGAGCAGAGCAGACAAATTTTCTCCCGAGGTCCGGGAGCGGTCGGTGAAGATGGTGATGGAGCACCAGGGCGAATACGCGTCGCAGTGGTCTGCGATCGTCTCGGTGTCGGCCAAGGCAGGTCCTGTTAAGCCTTGACCCTCAGCTCATCCTGGAAAATTGGAGCCCTCATGTCCAGACCTGCCTGCCTGATGTTCGCCTCGTTGCTTGTCGCCGGCTGCGCGGTAGATTTGCCGGAACAGGCTGCAACGCCACCCAGCGCCGTGCAGCCGGCCGGCCTGGAGCGCACGGAGATCGACCCTTCTACGCTGCAAACCTTGCACCGCGTTCTGCAGCAGGCGTCCAGGCATCGCGGCCTGAGCGTTGGGCATTTGATCAAGGTGATCTCGGCGGAATTTCTCGGCACGCCGTATCAGGCCAATATGCTGCAGGGCTCGGCCACCACGCCGGAGAAGCTGATCATCGACTTCAGGGGCCTGGACTGCTTTACCTATCTGGATTATGTCGAAGCGGCACGGCACGCCTATTCGCAGCAGGATTTTGTCGATCGCTTGATCCTCACCCGCTACGTCCACGGCGTCGTCGGCTTTACTTCTCGCAAGCATTTCTTTTCGGACTGGGTCGCACGCCCCTACCAACTCGCCGACGACATCACTGCGACGCTAAGCCCCAGGGCGGTGAGTGTGGAAAAGGACCTGAACCTGAAAGCCGACGGCAGCCTCTACCTGCCCGGGCTGCCGGTGGTGCAGCGGACCATCGCCTACATCCCCGCTGCCGATGTGGATCGCACTGTAATCCAGAAGCTGCGTAGCGGCGACTATGTCGGCAGGTACTCGCCGTCGGCCGGACTGGACGTCAGCCATGTCGGCATCTTCCTCCAGACCGACCATGGCCAGGTGTTACGCAATGCCTCGTCGCGACTGAAGAACGAGAAGGTGGTGGATTCGCCGTTCATGGACTACGTGGCGCATACGGTCGGCATCGTGGTCTACCGGCCCAAGCCGTGACAGTGGTCGGCAAGGCGTCACGCGCGGGCAGCGGTGACGCGTCGCGAAAGCCCTCCTGCGCGGGACGGCAACGCGGATTCGCGTGACCGACGTGCGCGACTAAGGCAGCCAGTGGCGGTCTCTAATCCTACTGTGTTATCACCAGGTCATCCTGCAAGCAATCTCCCCCCACGGCCGGGTCGTCAGCGCCGCAGTCAGCAACGAAGCGCGTTTCTCCGCTTATTTCGATGAACTCCTCCGCTGCGCTCGGTCATGCTGACCACACGGCAGGCCTGCGACGCTATTGCAGTGGGTTGATGCTGCCTTTGGAGCGCAAGAGTGTCGAGCCCCCCCCCCCTGGCTGCTCATCGGATCTGCTTCGAACCAGGGCTCGCCATCAAGCCTTGCATCACTTCGTGGCCAAATCATAGTGGTCCGATGCGGCCATATTGACGCGGGTTCGTCAGTGCGCCTCCTCGCGGCTGAATTTGGAAGACCAGGTGTACTGGATCGTGGATGACACGGGCTTTCGCAGGAAGGGCAGGCATTCGGTAGACGTGGCCCGACAGTACTACAGCGAGATCGGCAAGCAGTACAATTGCCAGGTGTACGCGAGCGTATCGTTGGCGACGCTGGCAGCGAGCATTCCGATCGCTTTCAGGTTGTATCTGCCTGAAGACTGGGCCAGCGATGCAGCACGCCGGGAATAAGCTGGAATTCCCCACGAGGTTGAGTTCACGACGCAACCGCAGATCATACGGGCGCAGATGAAAGCAGCCCATACCACGAGAGTGGCGCGCGGTACTGTGTTGGCCGATGCGGCCTATAGCAGCAATACGGCATGGAGTGACGCACTGGCTTGCTTGGAGCTGAACTATGCAGCGAAAATTGTGTCGAGCGTGGACGTCTGGCTGCCCGGACAGACGCCCGAATCGCCGGCGGCGTGGAAAGGCAAGGACCAACCTCCTGTTCGCCATCGTCGTAGAGCCGACCGTCAGCCACAGTCGGTGCAAGCGCTGGTGCTGTCGTTATCCACGCGCGCGTCCGGAACAGTCGCGCGGCTGGCAGGCAACAACGCACCGTCGTCGGGACGTTTCGCCGCCGTGCGCGTATGTGCAGCACAAGGCGATCGCTTGCGCCAGGAGGAATGGCTGTTGATCGAATGCCCCAAAGGCAAAGACAGACCAACCCGATACGTTCTGTCCAACCTGCCGGCGAACACACCGCGCAAGGATCTGGTAAGGACGGTCAAGACTCGCTGGCGGATTGCACCCGATTATCAGGATCTGAAACAGGAACTTTTCCTGGATCAGTACGAGGGCCGTGGCTGGCGGGGCCTCCATCATCACGCAACGTTATGCATCGCTGCTTATGGGCACCTAGTTGCCAAGCGCTTGCGCGTGGCGCATCAAAAAATCCCTCGGAATGCTCGGAATCTACCTTACCCGAGAATAACCGACCGCGCGGCAAGGCCATCGCGCGCCCTGCGCCGCGTAAGCGACTCGATCGCGGCGCGGCGCTGGACAATCGCCACGAAAATCGCAGCGGCGCCACTTGATGGGATGCCTCCGCATCTGCAGATTCAATGAAACAGTAAGACCAAGGATACGCCCCAAAAAAAAAGGGCAACCGCACCGGTACGTCGTGCAGCATCTACTGGTGACGGCCAAACGCCACGATGGCGCGCAGCACCACTGGGCTTGACTATTGCAGGCATCCAACTGGAGCATAGGCGCAAGGCGGCGATTCATAAGCGCATACAATAACAAACCATTAAGGCATATTGGACTCAGGCCAACACCTCACAATTTGGAACTTACTCATCATGAATAGAATTACGGTTGGGATTGCCGACGACCACCCGATTATGCTGATTGGAGTGACCAGCGTACTGAAGAGCCAGCCAGATCTGGAAGTTGCCTTCCAGTGCGATGAGATCGGAAAGCTGCTCCATCACGTTGCGGAAGAGTCAACTGACGTGCTGCTATGCGATTTCGAATTTGAAAGCGACCCTCAAGCCGACGGACTGCACCTGTTGCAACGTTTGCGTCGCATGGCGCCGGCCATGCGCTTACTTGTACTCAGCGCACATTGCTCACCCGTGACCGTATCGGCAGCACTAGAGCTTGGCGCGGCAGGCTTCATCGGAAAGAGTCGCGCAGACTTTAGTAATCTGGCCAATGCGGTGCGCAGCGTCGCTGCCGGGAGGATATATCTTCCAAGCAACCTTAGCTCAACGCTGCTGGCCGCGCGCTATCACAAGAGTGGAACTTCCGGTATCAATAAGTTATCGCCAAAGGAAATTTCGGTTGCACGGATGACATCGAACGGTCTGACTATTGCCGAGATTGCTGCACGCCTGAATCGCAGCCCGAAAACTATCAGTAACCAAAAGGTTGCGGCGATGAAAAAGCTTGGCGCCAAAAACGACGTGGAACTGGCGGCGCTGCTACAGGAGCTTAAACTATAACTCATGCTCCCCGACCTGCTTGCCTACATCATCCAGTAATTTGCTGCAGCTTGTCACGAACATGGTCCAATCCCTATCGGGATGCAGATGCTGCAGGCGATCTGCATGGCTCGCCAGACCGTCGAAACCAAGCGCCATCAGTGCACCTTGCAAGCGGTGGAGATGCCTGCGGAGAACACTCCAGTTCAGTACGTCGAGTGCCTCTTCAATTTTCACCCGTTCCTCCTCCCATCCCGCAAGAAATGTCTTGCG
The DNA here is from genome assembly GCF_003992815.1 of Xanthomonas sp. DAR33341. Taxonomy (NCBI): domain Bacteria; kingdom Pseudomonadati; phylum Pseudomonadota; class Gammaproteobacteria; order Lysobacterales; family Lysobacteraceae; genus Xanthomonas; species Xanthomonas sp. DAR33341. The sequence goes on from NZ_QEYV01000035.1 coordinate 4,514, forward strand.
CATCAGCGCGTCGAGCTCAGGCACGAAAATATCATTTGACTCTGAGGAAAATTTCGATTTCTTTCGCATTTCCGCGAGACAAAGAATGCGACGCAGATCGCTGAGCTGCACCGGCTTTTGTAGCTGATCGGGGAAGCACTCTAGGCCCGCTTGCATTTCTGCCGCTACAGATGCAGAAGTTGCCACAACAAATGGCTCTGGTTCAAATTGGCCGAGAATGCGGAATAGTTCGACACCATCCAGATGGGGCATTCCAAGATCCGTTATCACCAAATCTGCGCGGCGCTCCCGCCACAATTTCAGCGCCTCCTGACCATCCACCGCGACTCTCACATCGTGGCAGCCCAAAGCTGCCAACTGATGCTCAATAAGAACTCTATTGACCGGATCATCCTCTGCTACAAGGATTGCCATCTGGAAGTCCTGATTCAATTCATCCCGGGGTTCTTCACCACTCCCTACATCTATCTCGCGACCGATTAGGGTGAGTAACGCCTGAAGGAAACTCTCTCGGCTGAGCGATGTCACTTCCACAAACCGTTCACTGCGGTGCGGACTCAACGGGCCATGTACGCCCAGCTTCACCGTCCCAAATGGAGCGGCTCCCATTTCAGGCGCATCCACTTCAGCGAGTACGCGCAAATCTACCGGCTCCTTGCTGGAGACGTCACACACCTTCACCAACGCGCCCCAGTACTTCAATCGATCGGTGAGCGCGTCTCCCCAGGCAGGGATCGCGCAGCACACCTGAACGCTGAGCCCGTTCAATGGCATTCCATTATTGGATACTTCTCCACCAGGAATGCACTTGAACGGAAGCTCTACAGTGAACAGACTTCCCACACCCGGCTCGCTGTGCACAGTGACCTCACCACCCATCAGTTGACTGAGTTTACGACACAGGAACAAGCCTAAGCCCGTGCCTCCATAGCGACGGCTGACGCTGTCGTCGACTTGAGTAAGTGGATCAAAGATAGCGGCCTGCATGGCTACAGGAATACCGATTCCAGTATCACTAACTTCGAAACGCACCCAAATCAGATCACCATCCTGTCTTACGAAGCGTGATGCAATAGTAATGACACCGCGCTCGGTGAACTTCGAAGCATTACCAAGCAAGTTCTGCAACACCTGACCAAGACGCTGCGCATCCCCTTCGATAGTCACATCCAAGAGCGGATCGGTGATGCAATAGAACTGAACGCCTGCTTGCGTGATTGCAGCCGCGAGACTACGCGCACAATTCTCAACAATATCGTTTGGACTCATGGCGACAGGGCTGATCTGCAGGGCGTTGGCTTCCAGTTTCGCCTGATCGAGAAGATCGTTGACTAATCCAAGCAGCGAATCGAAAGAGCGCCTGATCATCATCACCCACTCCCGCTGTTGATTATCCAGCGAACCAATGGATAGTAGCTCAAGGCAACCCATTGCACCATGCAGTGGCGTACGAATCTCATGACTGGCAATGGCTAAGAACATGGACTTGGCCCGATTCGCGTCGTCCGCATTGCGCCGCGCTTCGATCAACACATTCTCACTAGCCTTTTGCTGACTCATATCAACCATACAGATAATAGTGACACCCCTACCTTCAAGACTTGCAGTAGAAGACGCAACACCAAAGCAACTTGACTCGCCACCGCAGACATCCCAGCTCACCTCAACAAGCGGGCGACCTTCACTAGAATCTGTATCCAGCACAGAAGTAACGTGCATGTAAAAAAAGATCCCATTATCGCCCTCGCCCAACGCTAGCATGCGCCTTGCGACCGAATTCTCCAAAACCACTTCGTTGGAACCCGGCGCATACACTCCAACTCCGATTGGCAATATATCCACTATTGCTTTTCCGAAGTTATGCGCCTCAATGAGGCTCTCCGCGCTATCCAGAAGAGACTTCGTCATGCGGCGATCCACGTACACTACACATATCCACATAGAGATCAAAACCAACGCAACAAATAGCGAGCCGATAATAAGATCGCCCTGCAGGCTATTTATTATATCGCGCCAACCATACGCATACACCGCTATCCACTCCGGCCCAGCAACGCGCTGGCTGATGATGAATATTCCATTGGAATAATGCATGGCCGACCAACCATGCGCTCGCACCAGCCTTTCTCTATCGCGATGAATATGCCTCAGCAGATACTGCTGCTCCTTCGATAGCGACGCATTACCAAGATTGCGACGCCCATCCTGACTAAACAGAAAGAATCCGGAACGACGAGCACTCGATTTGAGAAGAGATTGACTAAGCTGTCGATCAGGCAACACCAGTGATAGGGTTAATATTCTTTGGCTGTTCCTATAGAGCGGCACGACGACCCTGGATGCCAGTCCACGATCATCGCGACCATCCGCAGGGCGCCAGATGGGCCGCTGCTCACGCACCATCTTTTCAGTCATGCCAGCCATAATCGACTCTGCCATTCCGATCCGCCGATGCACATAGAGGCGAGAATCCTCTCGGCGGATCCTCGCCATCAGCTCTTCAGGCAACGGGGGCGAGGAGGCAAAGAAGCCGGCGTCCGGTGAATACAGGTAACTGTGTAGCGTCAGGCCAACCTTGTTGGCGTCGATGGAGGACAGAACCGACACATCACGCAGTGCACGCAGACTCATTGTCAGACGGGCGCGCTCGCGAGTATCAACGAGCTGACTGATCAATGTGAATGGTGTGACTGTGGCATCCGTGCTTGTTACCATCACCCCGCCGCTGCGTGACAGCTCAGCGGCGTATCGCTGAGCAGGCACAGAGTCGTTATTCCGCAAGTTCCACGCCCCCTCATAAGTATCCGCGAACTGCAGAAGCCGCGCAGAAAACTTATCAACGCTCCTTTGAATCTCTTCCTTATCTGCGGAGAATCGAGATACCTGACGTTCGTGGTAGTGACCTACACTTTCCTTGAATAATAAAAGTGCCGCTCCCAGGAGCGCAAGCGTAAGCGCACCCATCGCACGATAGAGAATACGCCGATGGTGCAATCCTGCTTTGGCTAGCAGCTGCCTAGGCATGCAAGACTCCCGATAACTCTGTAGATTTACGAATCCAGGCGAGCATATCATTCAGAAATGGGAAGCCGTGCTTCTGGAGCAGTTTTTAGGCATCGGCCCATGGGGAATTCAGCAACCCCTGATCCGCATTGAAGACGAGATGCTTAATAATCAATTCTATTGAAGCCACCCCTTTTCCTCACCACTAAACCAATACCGTCAGGAGTAGTATAAATTGCTTCGATTCGACCATATCCTCATTGCATCCAGCAGCGAACAGCAAACCCGCCATATCAGGGAAACGCTACACAACCTCGGCACGTGCTCAGTCGTCGTGGCCAACTCGGGATCGAGCCTGAAGACGGCACTTAGCTATACAAGATACGATCTTTTAATCATATCAACCCAGCTTCTTGACGTAGCGCCAACACAGCTCTTGGACATGATCGCAGAGACGAACTTTGCAGGTAATATCCTCTTTGTCGGCATTTTAGAGAAAAAAGTACAAGACTCGATTCGCAAATACTGCCGCGAACGAACTGGGCGCCGCATCGGAATGGAGTTCTCTTATGATCCAGTCCAGGCCTTCGAAATAGCTGACCTGATGCTACAGACGAGTCACGACTCTTCTGAAGTTAATAACAGTAACTTTTCGGCACCAAACGAACTGAGCGACCTTCTCGCGCATCGTGCTAGCGACATAGCCATCAGATACCAGCCATATCGTTTCGCAGATTCGGGTTTACTTGCTGGCGCCGAGATGAAGATGAAGTGGCCATACCCATTACTCAGCGACATGGGGCGGAGGGATAAAGACTTTTTAAAAATTTTGGAAGATCATGATCTCGACACTAGAATGATCAACATCATGCTCAGTTCAGCTGCCGGCATCATGCAAGAGATCGAAGGTTATGGCGCATTCCAGCTGATTATCAACATTGCCAGCAGACGCATTACGTCGCTTGAATGGGCTGACAGCCTCATAGAACGCATTCAGCAAGATGGCATCTCCTGCAGGCAGATCGCATTCAAGATCGACGTTTCAGCTCATGACGAACAAAGGACCATGGAAGCTGCGGTGGCGCATTGGCGCGCCAATGGCATCGACTGCATCGTCGATAAACTTTGCACACCACATGATTTATTGAACCTTGCAAAATCCGCGCCGTTCAGCGCTATTACGATTGGCTCATTGATTACAAAGCGTGCACGCAATCTCAAGACGACACACGTCATGCTCGATAACCTGATCTCTCTTGCCCATACCCTGGGGCTGCAAGTCATCGCCCAAGGAATCGACACTCAGGAAGACCTAGTACGCATGCGTAGTATGCAGTGCGATTATCTGCAGGGCTCATCTGTAGGCGAGACTCTAAAGCCCGCAGAAATAGTGGCACTTGCCAGAAGTCAGTACATCCGCCTCTTCAGTCAACACCAAGTTGCATAGCCTCAGCCGCCTGACCATGATCCTGTGTCGCCAGGCGTGGGACTTGCGGCAGATCACTATCGCTTCGGCCTGCTCGCCCGCCCACAACAGCCGACCGCCAACCGCGATCTTCTGCAGCAACGACGATATGGCCGCCGCCGCGGTCGCCGTTGCGCACGGATTGGGGTTACGCGTGTCCGAGGACGTCTCGGTGGCCGGGTTCGACGACACGCCGGTGGCCACTACCATCTGGCCTGAACTCACCACCGTGCATCAACCAGTGGCCGCAATGGGGCGTGCGGAGGTTTCTCTGCTGGCCGATGCGATCCGCCAGCGGCGCAAGGGCGAGTCGATGACCGGCGTGCACCAGGTCATGAAATACACCGTGGTCAAGCGCGGCTCCACGGCAGCGCCGCCACAAGGGTGAGTGCCTGACGCCCCTGAGCGATGGGCTGGCGCCGGCTGTTCATGCGTATAGGCCAGAGGGGAACAGCCCTCCGGAAGATCTGCTGCAGCGTGGTCGCCATGTGCAGGCAGTGTGTTGCGCTAGCTGTGTACGACATCGACCCGTGCCACACCCAGCAAGCCCGCCAGCGGCACCTGTGCCTGGCGCTGCCGCGGATTGGCGACCAGCTTCTGATCGCGCAGGATGTCCAGCAAGCGCTCTGCCAGGGGCATCACCATGTGCCTGCCCCAGCAGCGCTCCGACGCGTGACCGAACGGCAGATAGCCGGGGACATCGTCAGGATCCAGCTGTTCCCAACGCTCAGGACGAAAGTCATCGGGCGATTCCCATAATGCAGGATCGCGGTGGCTCAACAATGGCAGCACCAACACGTCGTCCTGCACCCCGATGCGGCTGTCGAGCTGCGGATACTCCGGTGAAGCCGTGCGCAAGATGTTCCAGGACGGCGGCAACAGACGCAGCGATTCGTAGACGATGTTCCGGCTGGAACTTCCAGGATCGAAGGGCGGTCCCAGCCACAGCGCATTGGCAACGAGCGTGGAAATGGTGAAGCACACCGGCGCAGCAGTTCGTCGATACAAGCCCATCGCGAAGCGGCGCGCATCATAGCCATCTGCAGCGGCGGTCAAGGTGGCAAGTGCCGATGCATTGGCCTGCACCTTCAGTGGTGTCGTTGCACCTGCGGCGATGACGGCCCAGGTCAGCTTGGGTGTCAGTTCCAGTGTGCGGTCCATCAACAGGCGTAACCGCAGCGGGTCGCCGCCCAGCAGCAGATCGACGCAAGTACACATGCCCCGCATGCGGCCACGCGCCTGCCAGATCCACGCCTGCCGCAACGGGGCGTTTCAACGCCTCGCGGACATCACGCCCGATGGCTTGCATCAGTTTGGAGGCATGCGTGCGGGCAATGGATCTTCCCTGAAGCGGTTTGAAGGTCGGTCGCTCCGCTTCGGTCGCAGGACGCGCATCGAGCAATCGATGCGTCAGCAGAGGACCGGCAATCCCGACGGTATCTCCATCCAGCCGAAACACTTCCTTGCCCAGGTGTTCGCGCAGGAGAGCAAGCAGGCGCGGTGCGAACACCGTGGTCCTGCCTAATTCGGCGGCACTGGATACAGACATGCGCATCGCTCGGGTTCGGTAACGCCCGCGTCCGGCAGCACACTGACCTCGCGCGGGCGGGCATTGCCAACATCACACTGGGCGCAAGGCGGTGTCGGCCGCCCTGCTCAGCGAGTCAGTACCAGATGTACCAGGAGTAGGACTTCAGGCTCTTCTTGGAAGCGAGCAGGTTTTTGAGCGAGAACAGCATCTTCATGAGCGACATCCTGTTTGGGGAGTGGTTTGCCCGAGTGGGCGTTCGCACAATCGACAGCGGATCCTGCGAGCGGAAACGGTCGCGCCCGCCACACCACCCTACGCCCGGCACTTAGTGAAGACAATTGGCGAACATTGCGTACGCGCACACATTCGTCAGATGGCAGAAGCCAGATCACAACAACCCTCGGTTTGACATCCACAACTTCGCACCACAGACAAACGGACATGGCGGCCAGACGGCCGCCATGGTTTCAATCGGGATACGTTCACGACAGCGATGACTCGGTATCAGCAGCTGCCATCCATTTCCGGTGGGCACCGGCAGACCGATGCCCACCCGGCCGCATCACCTATTGGGCTTGGCACGCACGACAGCGGACGGGGCACTCGCTCCGGCCGCGCTGTTTGCGGTCACCACATAGTCGTAGTCGGCGCCGTTGCTGACCGACCGATCGACATACGACGCCGCGCCGACGGTGGACCCCACCGTGGTGAACGCTCCGGCTCCGCCGGCACGCCGCTGCACCGTGTAGCTGGTCGCTCCGGCCACTGGCGACCAGCTCAGCTTGACCCGGCTGTCGCCGACGGTGGCGGTGAGACCCCGCGTTGCACTGGGTGCCGCGACCGGTGCGGCGGTGGCGACCGTGGTGCTGGCGGTTGCGATGACCGGATACGCGTTGTTCACCAACTCGACGAACTGGTTGTGGAACCAGGCGCCGGAGATCGGCGCGCCGGGGAAGGAGCCGGACAACACCCCATCGGCGGTCGTGTAGGTGGGATCGCACATCCGGTCGAAGCCCTTGCCCTCATTGTCTGGAATGAGAGAGCTGGAGCCGTCGGATTCGCCCGGCGGCTTGACCCAGGCATACGCATCCAGATGCGGGCCAGGTGCGGCCGTCGGCAGCTCGCCGATGCCCGCGCCCTTCTGATTGCACCAGTTACCGCGGTGCAGACGGCGATCGATGCGGCCGGAACTGACGTAACTGGTGATGTCGTTACCGAAGGCGCCGCTCGGGCGATTCGGCCCGCCCCAACCATTACGGCCGGTATCGACGATGAAACCGATGGAGCTGGGCCAGCCCGCGCTGACGAACCCGTTGTACAGAGCCTGGGTAAAATCGGTCTCGTCGAAATACGGATTCCACTCGTAATACTTCGACGATTTGATCGGTTGCCCGTTGATGCTCAATTCGGGGTTGGGCAGATTCGGCTCGTTCAACGGCGTGGTATTGGCGGTATTGGTGACGAACCCATCCACACTTGCAAGGCCCGCGGTTGTACCGCGCACCACCCTGGTGTAGAGCGAAATCGACGGGCCACGATTGCTATCCCAGCCCAGCCAGCCGGAATGGCCGATATCCAGGTAGTTGTAGGTGTTCGGGATGGCATGCAGCTTGTTGATGGCGTACTTGATGCCTTCTTCGTAAATGCCGGTGGAATTGGCCAACGCGCAGCGCATATCGTTCAAATTGGTGACCAGATTGGGAAGACTGTCCGGCTCGATCACGTTGACGATGCGAATATCCTTGTATTTCGGATCGGCGAATATCGCGGCGATCACATCGATGTATTCCTTCTTGTAACGCTCCAGCGCTGCCGGGGTCAGCGGCAATTCGCCATTGGATGCCAGCGCGTGGCAGTCGCGGCCCGGCAGGTTGTAAATCACGAAGCTGGCCGTGATCGGCGTATTCGGCTTCTTCTGTGCCAGTGCGGCATCCAGATGCCCTCTCAAACCCAGCCGTCCGGCGTTCTGCGAGCCTCCGCCGATCGCAGCGATGCGGTCCAGCCACACCGCGGTGGGGTAGGTCTTCACCACGCCCATCTTTGCCTTCAGCGGAAGGCCCTTGACCTTCGCGATCGATGCATCGACCTTCTTGGCGTAATCGGGATTGACATACCCGCTGGCGCCAACGAACGGATTGTCGACATGGGCTTGCGCGCCCACCGCCCCGATCAAGAACGGGTTCACTGCCAATAGCGAGAGCGCCAGCGAGCGCTTGAGATTCCGACGAATGCCTTTCCTGGTCATGACTTTCACCTTATTGATCTTCGGAGGATTATTACGAGCGTTGGACTGCAGCACGCCCTTCGATTGCCTTCGATTCTTGAAACACTCGCCGGATAGTTTCTGAGGCCGATCGAATCCGCTCCATCGGCGCATGACCGAAGAGGATTCGCACGGCATTATCTTGGCAACACCCAGCAGCTCGCGCAGCCCGGGAGTGGCTGCAAACGCCTGAAAAGGTGTGGCTAGGACTTCAGACCCGTTGCAGGCCAGGCTGTCGTCTACATTATCTTCGCGACGGTGGCCTGAGTGATGTTCGGAGTATCTCCAGGGAGCGATTGAGCGAGCAGCATCGATGCTGTGCCTGCGAACGGGGTGACCGTGTTCGCCACGCGGAAACTACGCCGCATACCAGGCATGCGCAATCTTCAAAAATTGCGTTCGGGCACAGATCCGGCGACTGTCCATGGCGACATTTCAACTGCAGGCATTAGGACACAATTGAATGTGCCAATACGCACAAAAAAACGGCCGCATCGCTTCCCGACGATGCGGCCGAATGGGAGGGTACCCGACATGATCGTCGGGTGTACTGCAGCGCCGAACGCATCGGCGACGGGAAGAACGCGCAATCACCACTTGGAGAGGGACGACAGAAGATCATGAGCGACACGCCGCAGGGGTGCGCCGTGTCGCACATCGCTACATCCGATCAGAACCGCAGGCGCACGCCGGCGTAGTAACGACGCTCGAAGATGTTCTGGTCGTAGTAGTGGTTGCTCCATTGCGCGTACCGGCGCTCGCTTTCACCAGTGAGGTTGGTAGCCTGGGCATACAACGTGAGATGGTCGTTGACGTCGTAGCTCAGCGACGCATCCAGGTAGCCCACGTCGTCGTTCCAGATGGCCAGCCTGTCGCCCCACGCGCCGCTATTGACCTGACTGAAGCGCTTGCTGCGCCAGTTGTAGGCAACGCGTGCCTGCAGCTTGTCCTTCTGATACCACAGCACCGCGTTGGCCTGATGCTTGGAGTTGTCGCCGATCGGCAGCGTGTTGCCCTCGATATCGGTATTGTCGGTGTCAGCGTCGGAGAAGGTGTAGTTGATGTTGGTGCCGAAGCCGCTGAGCCAGCCAGGCAGGAAATCGAAAGCCTGCTGATAGCCGATCTCGAAGCCCTTGATCTTGCCGCCGCCGCCGTTGACGATGCGCTCCACCGGCCCACCCAACCGCGCCACGCCGTCGGCATCGGGCTGCGGCTCGATGTTGGTGACGGTGGTGGGGAAGGACTTTACGTCGATCAGGAAGGCGCCAACGCTGATCAGCGAGGCATCGGCGAAGTACCATTCCCATGACGCGTTGTAGTTGGTGGCGCGGTACGGATCCAGATCCGGATTGCCAGAGCGTCCGTTGAGGAACAGCACCGCATCCGGCGGCAGTGCGGGGTTGCGCGGTGGCGTGCCGTTGACGGCATAGAAGCTCACCAGACCGCGGCCCAGATCGGGCAGATCCTGGCGGGCGACCGCCTTGTTGTAGGCAAATCGCAGCTTCTGCGCATCGGTGATGTCCAGCGACAGGTTGGCGCTGGGCAGCACGTCGGTGTACTGCCGATTCAAGCGATTGATGCCGATCGCGGGGCTGACGCCGTTCCATTCGACATTGCCGATGAACACGTTGCCACTGCTCAGATACTGATCGATCGCCAGCTTGGTCTGCACGATGCGCGCACCGATGTTCGCCGTCCACGGCAGGCGGCTGCCGATGCCGCCTTCCAGGTTGGCGAGGAAGTAGGCCGCGCTGCTCTTCTCAGTGACCTGATAGGAATCGGCGGCTTGCTGGTAGGCCACGTTGCCCGGATACAGGCTGTCGATGTAAGCGATCGGATCCTTCATCACCTGCGGATTGATCGCCGGCAGGCCCTGCGGCCCCAGGCCGGTGACCCTGAGCGGATCGAAATCGTTGAAGTACGCCCAATAGCCAGGAATGCCGTTGAACGGCAGCAGACGCGCTTCGGACACCCCGCTGCAGGTGTCGACGATCAGCGGATCCTTGAAGTAGTACAGCGAGCGGTTCGGATCGGCGCAGGTGGTCGACACCGGCGACAGGTAGCGATAGGTATCCAGTTTGAAATCGCGCTCTCCGTAGCGGAGGCCGAACTGGAAGCCGCGTACCACGCCCTCTTCGAACTCGAAGGTACCGTCGGCACGGAAGGCATCCATTTTTGCTTCGATCTTGTTGCCCTGGGCCCAGGTGGACATCAGCTGCCAGTTGTCCGGGTTGGACACATCGGTGTCGAGGTTGACCGCCGGATAGGTTCCGCGGAAGTCCACCGAAGCGTCCACCACCGGCAACCCGTTCGCATTGGCCCATTGGGTGACCCCACCGGCACGGGTGATGCGATCGCCGCGGGTCACCACGGCATCTGCGCGCGCTTCGTCGTAGGTGCGCTGCGCATCGCCATGCACCCAGCGGAACGAGGCGCGGAACGGGCCACCGTCGTCGTAGCGCAGTTCCAGGTTGGTATTGAGCGCATCCGAGTCGGCCACGCCGGCCATCGAGTGCGCCTGGAAGCGGTTGTAGCGGAACCGACCGTACTCGAGCACGCCATTGCGATCGACCACCGAGCCCGGCTGCAACTGGTTGGTGGACCAGCCGGTATGCACCTGCGCGGCCACCGACGTGTCCTGGTCTTCGAGCTTGGTGTAGGCGGCGTCGGCCAGCAGCGTCCAGGAATCGTTGATGTTGAACTGGAACGAGCCGTTGACGCCGGTCCGCTGACGATCGGTACTGCGGTTGCTCAGCTCGGTGGCCACCCAGTTGTAGAAGTAGTCGCGTGGCAGGTTGGAGGCGGAGGTGTTGCTGCCGATGCGCCCGTCGCCGTTGAAATCGAAACCCACGTTCTGTTCGGTAGATTTCTGCGCACCGTTGGAATACACGCTGGGATGCTTGTTCTCCAGCGTGGCATCGGAATAGGACACCGCCAACAGCGCGCCCCAGCGTTCGGTGCGGAAGCTGGCCAGGCCCGAATAGAGCTCGTTGAGCTCCTGCACGCGATCGCCATAGGAGCCTTCGGCCTGGCCGCTGAAGGTCCAGCCCTCGGGCAACTCGAACGGGCGGCGGGTCTTCAACGACACGGTGCCGCTGATACCGCCGTCCAGATCGGCGGCGGTCGGCGACTTGATCACATCCACGCCACTGAACAGCGTCGGCGGGATGTCGACGAAGTCCGGCTGCGCGCGACCGATGTTGGGCTGGCCGTACTGATCGCCGCCGCCGGCGCTCAGATACATTTCGCCGTTCATGGTGGTCTGTACCTGCGGCATGCCGCGGATGTTGAGTTGCGAGCCCTCGCCGGCCGAGCGCCGGATCTGCACGCCGGGCACGCGTTGCAGCGAATCGGTGATGGTGACGTCGGGCAGCTTGCCGATGTCTTCGGCCGAGATCGAGTCGATGATCTGCGCGGCGGTGCGTTTGTTCTCGATGGCCTCGGCCTGGGCGCCGCGCACGCCCTTGACCAGAATCTTGTCCAGATCGGTGACGCCAGCGGCGTTGCCAGCGTCCTGTGCGGCGGCGTGCGCGGCCGCCAGGGTGAGTGCGGCCGCCAGCGCGGCGGCCAACGGAGTGTGACGCGTACTACGATGCAGCTTGTTCATGGTCCCCTCCCAGGGATGACGACAATCCACGACCGTTTCGAATGGCAGCGCCAGAGCACTGCGGTATTGGCTGACACGCCGACCGGCGCGTCAGTGCGAACGCCGTGCATGCCACGGCGCGTCGGTTCGCAAACGCGGTTACGGAGGTCCGTTGCCCGCGTCTGTCGAAGATGCGATGTTCCAGCCACGCACCTGCAGCCTGGCACTGCGCAAGACTGCGGCCGCGGGGCCGCGGATCTCGATCTCGCGCTGTTCGCCGGGCACCAGGCTCAGATAGTTGTCGCTGTAGTAGGCCGGCAGGATGCGCTGACCTTGCGCATCCACCAGGGTCAACTTGGTGTTGAGGGCCACCTGCTGCGACGGGTTGCGGACAGTGGCGCGCAGCACAGCCTCGTTGCCCTGCTGCAATTGCGTGGTGAGCTGCAGCGGCACTTTTGCGAGCGCATCCAGCCCGCGCATCGCCACCGCATCGCGCGCTACCCAATAGAAGTTGCGCGAACGCACTATCGCGTCGCGATCGAGCAACTGCAGCCGCACAAAGCTCAACCCGTTGGTGTCCTTCAGCGATGGTGCCAACTGCAGCACTGGCGCCGACACTGCCACCGCAGCGGCGTCCAGCGCCTGTTCACGCTGTTGCAGCAGCTTGCCGTCACTGGCGTACACCTGCGCACGCACGCGCAATCCACGCGCCGGCGTGGCAGCGTTGTTGACCACGACCACTTCGTACCCCGGCAGATTCATCTGCACATGCAGGATCTCGGCTGCATTGCGCACGCCGTAATACGCGGCGTGGGTGTCGTAATCGTGGCTATACACCTGCCACATGTTGCTCGGCCACGCCGGGTGGCTCATCCACAGCAGGCGACCGCTGTTCTTGCTCCACAGTTGCGCGTTGAAGCCTTCGAAGATGGCGCGATGGGTTTCGTAATTGAGCAGCTGCGCCTTGCGCTCGAAATCCGCCAGGCCGGTCGGTGCGCCCAGCTTGTCGGTCAGCGTGCGCATGAAACTATTGGTATCGCCATTCCCGGACTGGTGCCAATCGTGGTAAGCCCAGGCGTCGCTGATTGGCCATTGGTCGCCAACCGCCGGCACCGAGGCCTTGAACGACTCCAGCGTGGAGAACGATGGCGTGCCCACTTCCACCGAGAAGCCCTGCGCCAGCTGGTTGAAGTAGGCCGCCGGCTCGCGATAGTTGTACGGCCCACTGCCCTGCAAATTGATCTCGTTGGAACTGCCGGTGTACCAGCGCGTGCCGTCGAGTTCGGCGACCAGCTTGTCCAGGCCTTCGTTGAGGATGGGGGCCGGCACGCCTTCGTTGCGCCCGAACCACAATACGATGGACGGATGATTGCGGAAGCGTTTGATCACCTCGGCCGCGTTGTCCAGGAACAACGCCGCGTCTGCCGGTTCCATATTGTAGTTCTGCGTGGACTGCCAGAAATCGTTGAGCACCAACATGCCGTATTCGTCGGCCAGCTCGAAGAAGCTTGATTCGGTGTTCTGCCCGACCCAGTTGCGCACCACATTGAAGTGCGCCTCGCGTTGCAGGCGGAAGTACGGCTCCAGCCGCTCACGCGACACGCGCTTGCGCCAATCGTCCATGCCCCAGTTACCGCCCTTCACCGCAATGCGTACACCGTTGATGCGGATGACCAGATGCGGGGCCAGCGTGGAATCGTCCAGCTGCTGAACTGCCGGCGAGCCCAGCGCACCGGGATACAGCGACTGCGCGTTGCCGCCGGGTACCGGCCGGATCGCGGCATGGCGTACATCGACGATACGTTCGCCACGCTGGCGGGCCTGGTTGAGATCGACCAGCACACGGCGCAATGCGCCATCGTCGTCGAATAACGACAGCTCGTAGGTCACCTCGCGAATACCGAAGCGCAGCTGCTGCGCATCCGAGCGCGCGCCTGCCACATCGACGCTGGTGTGCAATGTATACAGCGCAGGCTCGCCGTAGCCGTTGGGCCACCACAGCCGCGGGTTGACGAGGCGCAACTGCGGCGTATCGCCCGCAGTGAACTTCAGCGTACTGCCGCCCGCCGGCACCGTGACCTGGCGCTGGATGGTCACATCGCCGAAGGCCAACTGCACGCTGCCCTGCACTGCGGCCGGCGTGTCATTGCGCAGCGGCACGTTGATTTCCAGGTCGGCACGTTGATGATCCGGCGCCAAGCGCGCGGTCAGCACCTGGATGTCGCCAAGCGCGAGCGGGCCGCTGGCGTGCAACTGCACGTCCTGCCACAGACCGGCATTACGGTCGCGTACCGCGGGAATCCAGTCCCAACCCTCGCTGGCGATGAAGGTCGGCCCATCCAGGGCCTGCATGCCGCCGTTTTCGCCGACGCCTGCGCTCATCGATTGTTCGTGCGCAATGCCCGGATGCGGTGGCGGCGACACCCGCACCGCAATGACGTTGCGACCTGGCTTGAGCTGCGTGCTGACATCGAAACGACCGCGTGCGAATGCGCCGCGCGTGCGCCCGACCTGCACGCCGTTGACCCAGACTTCGCCGGCATAGTTGATGCCGTTGAACAGCAGTTCCAGACGCTTGCCTTGCGCGGCGGCAGGCAGATCGAAGCTGCTGCGGTACCACCAGTCCTGACGGCTCAGCGCTTCGGGTATGGCCATGTTGTTCAGACCGATATCCGGATCCGGATACACGCCACGGTCGACCAGGGTGGTGAGCACGGTGCCGGGCACGGTCGCCGCACGCCATGACGCATTGCCGGTGGTGTCATCGCGGCGCGACAGCGTGGCGCCGGTCGCTTGACCAAGCTCCGGTGCTGCGGCCAGTTGCCACGCACCCACACGCCAGGATGCGGCATCCAGCGATTGCAGCGCAGGCGCATCCGGTACTGGCTGTGCGACCGGCGCCGGGAACGCTGCGCTGCTGCGCGGCAACGTTGCAGCCGGCTGCGGCGCAAGCTGGCCGGCCATCTGCTTGACCTGCACGCGCCAGCCTGGCGATGCGTCTTCGAAGCGTTGCAGTGCCGGATCCGGCGCGTTTGCGGCAAGCCGTGCAATGGCCTGTGCATCCAGCGCGCCCGCCTGTGCGGTAAAGCCCGCGATATCGCCGCCGAAGTGTTGCGTATACGCCGCCGGCTGCTGGCGTGGACCGAAGACGAGCGTCGGCGCGATGGCGTTCCGCTGCACACGACCGCTGGCGACCTTGCGGCCATTGGCGTACAGGGTCAGGCGAGCGCCTTGGGCAACTGCGGCCACTTGCGTCCAGCTGTCTGCACGCAGGGTTTGCGTACTGCGCAGCACATTGTCGGCGCCCTGCGCAAAGCCGAGTGTGCCGCCATCGATCACGAAGTAGCGGCCTGTGCCTTGCGGATCGCCGATGCCTGCAATCAATGCAGGACCTGTGATCGACCGTGATGGGCGTACCCATCCAGAGACGCTCCAGTCCGCATCCGCGGACAACCACGGCGTCTGGGCGGGGAGCTTCTTGGTCAGCGCAACGCCACCGGCAAGTACGCGCACGTCATACGGACCGGGCGGATCGTCGGCAGGCGCTGCCTCCACTGCAGTCCAACCCATGCAAGCACACAACACCCACAGCGCTCCGCGGCGGAACGCCCTGCGAACCATCAGCATTAGAGGCCTCTCCCAAGCTCTACTGCCACACAACGGTGCACATCGCTTCGATGCAATCGGCAACCCGTCGTGCAGACGTTCTGCGTCATGACCTCCGTGATGCCGCCCGTGGCTGCCGCCCCTGTTTCAGCGGCCATGGTGCGAGGTAACGTTACCCCAGCTGGATATCGACAACAACCTTTCTGCGCTAGGGTTGGCAATCCCAGGAGGAGGGAATCATGCGAAACCTGATCCAGTCCGCAGTCCCCGCGGCATGCGCGTTGTTGTGTTTGATCGCTGCACCCGCTGCAGCACAGACCTTGCGCGTGCAATCGCCTGATGCACGCACGCAGGTGGAATTCACGCTACGCGCCGGTGGCGTGCCCAGCTATCGCGTGCTGTATCGCAACACGTTGGTGCTCGACGATGCGTCGCTCGGGCTGGATCTGGGCCGAGGCAACAAGCTCGGCCGTGACATGACGCTACAAAGCAGCACGACCGGACTGCACGACAGCCGCTTCACCTTGGCGGTCGGAAAGACGCGACAGGCACGCGACCATTATCGAGAACTGCGCGTGCAACTGGCCGATACGCAACATCGCAAGCTCAGCATCGAACTGCGTGCGTATGACGACGGCGTTGCGTTTCGTTACGTCCTGCCGGATGCGGGCCAGGTGCGCATTCGCGATGAACTCACCAGCTTCGCGTTTCCGCACGATTACCGCTGCTGGAACTTGAATCTGGGCCGTTTCGGAACCAGCCACGAGGGCGAATACGATGCAATCGCTGCATCCAGATTGCGCGCGCATCATTTGATCGAGTTACCGCTGGTGTGCCAGACCGACGCCAACGGCACCACGCTTGCGATCGGCGAGGCGAACCTGCGCGATTACGCCGGGTTGTATCTCACCGGTCGTTCCGATGGCGGTCTGGGCGTGTCGGCAAAACTGTCGCCGCGCCTGGACGACCCCACGGTGGCGGTCAACATCGATGCCAAGGGCCGCGATTTCGCCACGCCATGGCGGGTGATCATGCTGGCCGACAACCCCGCGAGCCTGATCGAATCCAACCTGATTTCCGCGCTGAATCCGCCGCCCGCCTTCGATGCGAGTTGGGTGCGCGCGGGCAAGTCGGCGTGGGATTGGTGGTCGGGCAGCCTGGCCGGCGGGGTGGCCAACCCGGGCATGAATACCGCCACCATCCAGCGCTATATCGATCACGCGCAGCAGTTGAAACTGCAATACATGCTGATCGACGACGGCTGGTACTACGGCAGCACCGGCGATGGCCAGTACAACGCCGATGCGGATATTCGCCGGCCCGTCGCGCAACTCGACCTGCCCGGCCTGGTGAACTACGCACGCAAGCGCGACGTAGGGCTATGGCTCTGGGCGCACTGGCGCGCGCTCGATGCGCACATGGACGAAGCGCTCACCTGGTATCAGCAACTGGGCATCAAGGGCATCAAGGTCGATTTCATGGACCGCGACGATCAGCAGATGGTGGACTTCTATCACCGCCTGCTGAGCAAGGCTGCCGAGCACAAGTTGTTGGTGGATCTGCACGGTGCGTATCACCCGACCGGGCTGACCCGCACTTATCCGAACTATCTCACCCAAGAGGGCGTGCTCGGCGCCGAGTACAACAAGTGGAGCGCACGCATCACCGCGACCCACAACCTCACCTTGCCGTTTACGCGCATGTTGCTCGGGCCGATGGATTACACCCCTGGCGGCTTCCGCAATGTCCGCCCGGCCGACTTCAAGCCACAGCACTTCGGGCCGCAGGTGATGACCACGCGCGCGCAGCAATTGGCGATGTACGTGGTCTACGAGAGTCCGTTTGCGGTGGTTGCCGACAGTCCCGAGCAATACGAAAACGTGCCTGCCGCGCAGTTCCTGCGTGATGTACCTGCAAGCTGGGACCAGACGCGTGCGCTGGATGGCGCCATCGGCGAGCACATCGCGCTGGCGCGGCGGCGTGGCAAGGACTGGTATGTGGGTGCGATGACCAACGAGCAGGCGCGCACGCTGACCCTGCCGCTCTCCTTCCTGGGCAAAGGCAGCTGGACCGCCACCATTTATACCGATGGAGAGACCCCGAGCGACGTACGCATCGACACACGCAGGCTCACACGTAACGACACGTTGCAGCTTGCGCTTGCTGCAGGCGGCGGCGCTGCAGTGAGGCTGCAAAAAAAGTAAGAGCAGCCATGCTGATAGTGAAGTGAACTGGCACACCTTTGCGCAATAGCAAGACGCCGTACGCAAAGGGGTGCATGACCATTGACATGGCATCCGCTTAGCGCATCACGCTTGCTTCGTGCCTGATGTCGCGCAATGCATCGTTGCCCATCCAGTTGTTTCTTGCACAGCTAGACTGCGCACGCCTTCAACGCAGGCATGCGCCCCGAACGGACCTCGGAATGCACCTGCGGACTGAAGCTGCTGTCCTGCATGGTACGCCGCGTGCAGGCAGTTTCATTCCGGCGCCAAGGGACAACACATGACCTTCCGTTCTCATCGGCCGATATCGATCAGCCACGCGATTGCTGCGCTTTGCGTTTTTGCACTGGCTCCCACAGCCGGCGCCGCCACGCTGCTATCGCCATCGATCTCGACGACCAGCGACCGCAGCATCGATACACTGATGCCACCCTTGCTTCGCACACCGGCCACCGTAAGCGTCGCACCCACCCAACGCGACGCGCTTGGCGCGTCGCTGGCTGCATCGCGGGCATTCCCGCAGGTCACGCGCGACTTCAAGGCGTTTCTGGATGCGCAGGCGCAGCTCAGTTACGCCACACGTGGTGCTGCGGCCAAGGTCAGCGACCCCACCGCCTTCGCCGAAATGCAGCGTTATCTGTTCAATCGTTACAACGGTCTGACCGTGCTGCGCAGCGTGCAACAGGACGGCAAGGTGTTCGATTGCATTCCAAGTGCGCAGCAACCTGCCTTGCGCGATGGCAGCACGCCGGCGGCACCACCCTCCCTCTCAAGTAACAAGGGTACGGTGGCGCCGGTCAACCTGGGTCAACGTTGCGACACCGGCAGCGTGCCGTTCGAACGCATCGGCTTGGCCGAGATGAGCAAGCATGCGAATCTGCGTAGCTTTCTACGCGGCACGACCCCGCGCGCGATCGCTCCCAGGCAGGCTGACGCCGTGCCGGCGGTGCAGGAAGCAGCGCCGGTAACGCATTACTACTCCAGCGTCTTTCTGGATACCGCCGGCACATCGGTCACAGGCGCCGGAGCCGACATCAATCTTTGGGCACCCACGTTACGCTCCACCAACGAGAAACAAACCATCAGTCAGATATGGATCGTTGGTGAAAGCGCAAGCGAGCAAGTGCAAACACTTGAAGTGGGCTGGGAGATCCAGCCAGACGCAGGCTGGGGCAACAAGCCCATCGTTTTCATGTATTCCACCCAGGACGGTTACGTCACTACAGGTTGTCATAATCTGGATTGCAGCGATTTCGTGCAGACCAGCACGCGACATGTCCTGGGCGCTCAGCCGGCCGCAGGATTCAGTATTGCAGGCGGCAAGCAGACCATGCTGGGTGTCGAATTCCAGAAGAATACCGACGGCAACTGGTGGCTGCGCCTGGACGGCGAATGGATCGGTTACTACAAGGCATCACTGTATTCGGGCGATCTCGCCAATGGACGCGTTGCGTACGTGAGCGCGGGCGGCGAAGTCTCGACCAACAGCGGTGTAGCCAGCACACGCATGGGGAGCGGTCAGTTCGCAGCGGCCGGCTATCGCCAGGCCGCATTCCAGGCCAACCACTTCTACCGCGATGCGGCGATGGTCACCCACCCCGTGCAGCGCCTGTCGTCGCTGAGCGTGGAGCATCCGTCCTGCTACACGCTGGCGATTGCCGGTTACAGCTATCCGTATGCCTTGGATGCCGGCGTCACCCGCACCGGCTTGTCGCCGGAAATGCAGAATGGTGGTTTCTATTTCGGTGGGCCAGGCTGCGAACGCTGAATCGAGTTGCGTTGGGTCGATCGCGCGCACCGTTGCGCGCGCGCGATCGATTAGGGCAACTCCACGCCTGCACACACCGCCGGACGCGCATCCCTGATGGGTTGCACGCCACGTGCATCGAACTGCAGCCCTGCATGCGCCGGCGTGAATGCCGGCCAGGCCGGCAGGCCCTTGGCATTCGGATTGCCATGCTGCACGAACGCAGCCCAATAACGCTGCAGGGACACCGGCGGTTGGCCGATCGGCAGGTTCTTGAACAGGAACGGCAACTCTGCGCTATGCGTCACCTGCCCACCGGGCACGGCGGTATCGAACACGTAATGCCATACCGGCACGCCCAGCGTAGCCTGGCGTTGCGCCACGGTCACCGCCGGGCAGCGGAAGGTGAGATCGGTGGACAATTGCATGGATGCATTGCCTTGCCGTTCGGCGCGCTGCGCGACAACGGCGCGATGCGTTTGCAGGATGGCGCTCGCGTGGTCGGGATAGTCGCGGCGCACCCGCTTCTCGGCGCCTTCCTCGCCGCCATAGCGCAGTTCCTGCACCACGTAACCGATCAACAGCGGCACCTTTGCCTGCGCGCCGGCAGCGAGCATCTGCGCCGGCGCACGCGGCAGCACACGCCCGTCGACCACCGCCTGCAACCAGATATAGCCGTCGTCATCCAAGGCCGGCACATCCACGCCCTGCGCGGCCTTGAGCAGTTGGTCGACCGGCAACGCGCGTAGTTGCGTCAGGCGCGTGGCCGAATCATCGATGCCGGCACGTTTGGCAATGCTCACGCCCAGCGCGCGATTGTCTTCCAGGCTGCGCGCCGGCAGGCCGAAGCCGGCAGTGCCGCTCTGTTCGATGGCTGCCGAGAACAGGCCGCGTGCGAGCGGGCTGAGCATCAGCAAGCCCACGTCCTGGCCGCCGGCCGACTGCCCGGCAATCGTGACTCGCGCGGGGTCGCCGCCGAACTGCGCGATGTTGTCGCGCACCCATTGCAGCGCGGCGATCTGATCGAGCAAGGCGTAATTGCCGGCAGCGTCGTTGTCGCCATCGGCCAGCTCCGGCAACGACAGGAACCCCAGCGCGCCCAGCCGGTATTGCAGCGTCACCACCAGCATGCCCTGCGCCACCAGGTTGGTGGGCAGATGTCCATCGGCGCCGCCCGCCACGTTCGCGCCACCGTGGATCCACACGAACACCGGCAGCGGCTTGGACGGATGCAGCTGCGGTGTCTGCACTTCGACATAGAGGCAATCTTCGGTGCCGCGCCTGGCCATGGCGTTGTTCCAGCCCAGCGCCGGCTGCACGCACGGCGTGGCGGCCTGAGTGGCGTCGCGCACCTGGGTCCATGCGGCGACCGGTTGCGGCGGGCGCCAGCGCAGCGCACCCAATGGCGGCGCAGCGAAGGGGATCGCGCGGAAGACCGCACTGCCATCGTCCTGCCATTGGCCACGCACCGCACCATGATCGGTACGCACCTCGGGTGGTGCCGCCGTCGTGGTGGCAGACGCGTTTGCACTGAAGAAGCAACCGGTCGCAAGCAACAACGCAGAAAAACGCAACATCAGTGTTCTCCGGTGAGCATGCGCGCGTGCCAGGCGGCCTGGAAGACCGCGGTGGCCGAGGCAACGTTGAGACTTTCCACCTTGCCGCTGCCGCGGATCGACAACTGCAGATCGCAATCGCGCGCAAATGCGCGGTCCATACCGTCGCTTTCTGCGCCCATCACGTATACCAGGCGTTGCGGCAACGCGGCGGCGAAGACATCCTGGCCACCGTCGACCAGTGTGGCAGCAATCGCAAAACCGGCCTGACGCAGCTGCGCCAACGCCGTTGCGGTGTCGGGCAATTGCACCAGCGGTACCGCTTCGGCGCCGCCTTCGGCCACGCGTGCGGCCGCGCCCGACAGGCCCAGCGTGGAGCCGGCCGGCAGCAACAGACCGGCCACGCCGAAGTGCGCCGACGAGCGCAAGATCGCCCCGAAGTTATGCGGGTTGCCCACCCCGTCCAGCCATAGCGCCAGCACCGGGCCCTGCGGCAACGCGGCCAGCCATTCCTGCAAGGGGTGCGGGGTGACGCGCAGCACCTCGGCCACCACTCCCTCATGGTGCGCACTGGCAGCGAGCTTGCTCAGATCGGCCTCTTCCACCACGCGATAACCGATGCGCTGGGTCACGCACCAGGCCAGCAGCGCCTTGAATTGCGGAATGCGCGCCTCGCTCAGGTACAGCTTGCGCAGCGCTTCCGGGCGCGTCTTGAACACGGCCTGGACGGCATTGATGCCGTATAGCCGCACCTCACGCGCGTTGCCGCTCGCTGCAGCGGCAGATGGCGTGGCGGCTGGAGCGTGCTGCGCTGGAGCACGGGGTGCGGCGCTGCGCGGCGCCGGTGTGCGCGGCGCAGCGCGGCCCCACGGATTGTGCGAGGGGCCGGAGCCGCCATCGCGTGGCGGCCGTCCGCCGCGTCCATCATGCTGTGTCATTGTCGGATCCAGAAGTTCGTGTTGCTTGCAGTGCCAAACGGCTGTTTCCGGCCGTTTCGCCGTATGCGTGTCGATCGTGTTGCAGCACCCGCAGGGCCGCCGCCGCACAAGCAGTGACGACGATGGTAAGCCACTGGCGCGATGGTCCGTCTACGGCGGCCGGGCCGAAGCCTGTCGAACCTCGTGCCGTCCTGCCGGGGCGAGGTTGAAGTGACCGACTGCGCGCAGCATCTGCGAGGCGGCTATTTCACGTTCCGCAGCTCGCACTCATGGGCGTGCAATCACGCAGGGGCGGATGCGCAGACGGGCACGCAAACCGCAGCGGGTGGATTCACCCGCGCGAACACACGCAGATCGTGCAGCCCCTCCGGCTTGAGCAGCGCACAGCGGCTGACGCCTTCTTCGACGAAGCCATTGCGCAGCAACACCGTGGCCGATGCAGGATTGGTATCGAGCACGGTGGCCTGCACGCGATACAGCGGCAGGGTCTGCATCGCCCAGGCGACATACGTGCCCACGATACGTGTCATCCAGCCGCGGCCCCAGTACGTGCGACCGATCCAATACCCCAGTTCGGCCGAGTAGCGACGTTCGCCCTGCCCTGGGCGTACGGCGATCGAGCCGCAGGCCTGGCCATCGATCTCGATGGCCAGCACCGGGTCCCGCAAATCGACAACCCTGCCCGCCAGGAACGCTTCGCCGTCGGCACGGGTATATGGGTGAGGGAATCGCTCGCTCAATCCGCGCGGCACCAGCGGGTCGTTGGCATGCCGCAGCAAGGCACCCAGGTCGTCCGGGCGCCAGCGGCGCAGCACGAAGCCTTCCCCGTGCACGATCAGCGACTCGTCCATTGCGGTGGTCATGGCATGCGCAGCAGCGACTCCCACGATACTGCGCACACTGGCCGCACGCCGCAACTCAGCGCTGGGCGGTTTGCGCCTGTTTCAACGCAGCGCACAGGCGGATGGTCTCGCCGGTCTGGGCCAGGCCACGGTCGGCGCCACTGAGCTTGGCCAGGCGCGGCTTGAAGAACGCATCCAGGCGATCGGCCTCCTCCACGCTGCAGCCACCGGATGCACCCAGCGCCGGCAACCCGCCGCCATCGAACGAGCCACTGCGTTGCACGATGCGGTCGAAGTTGGCGGTGAACCAGGCCCACATCGAATCATGCGAACGCTCGTCGCTGTGCCCGCGCATCAGCAGGCTCTTCATCTCGCCCACCTTGATCGCATCGGTCAACGCAAAATCGCGCCCCTGCTTCAGCAGCGCCGGGTCCTGCACTGCACCCAGTGCGGCGATCATGGCGTTGCGCTGGGCCGGGTCGGCATGCGTGCGCAGTGCATCGATCAGCGCCTGCACTGCCGGCGCGCCGCGTTCCTGGGCAGTCACGGCCAGTACGGTGCCGAGCAGGTCCGGGTTGGCGGCGGAGAAATCCAGCGCACCCTTGCCGCCGGCCAGCACCGCATCGCCTTGCGCCAGCAGGGCCTTGCGTACCTCAGCGTTCTGCAGACGCAAGGCGAACACACTGGCCAGCGACGTGCGCAGCGCAGTGTCGTCGATCGACTCACCGCTGCGCCGTGCGTAACCCAGCGCACGCAGACGCGGCAGATACGCCTGTTCGGCAGCCTTGCGCAATGCGCCGCGCTGCGCCTCGGTGGTGGCCTGGTAACGCCAGATCCACCCGAAACGGTCCAGCAGCGCGGTGGACACATCTGCCGATGCCGACGGCGCCAGCTGCGCGAGCGCCGCCAGCACGGCCGCGTTGTCGGCATCGCCGTGACGGTACGCCGCATTGATCGCATCGGCGTAGGCGAGCTGCTCGTTATCGTCCAGCTGGCCGACCTGCTTGCCCAGCGCCGCCAATTGCTTCTTGGGCAGCGAGAAGCGGTAATAGCCGGCGCCACGCGCATTCGGGAACACCCAGGTGTTCTTGCCGGCGCCTTCCAGCACGATGCTGCCGCTGCCGTCTTCAAGCAACTGGCAGGCGGTACCGACCTGGTTCTTGCCCTTGCCGTACTTCACGCACACCGGCACGCCCCATTGCTGCGCGGCAGACCCGGTGGACCCCAGCGGCAGGTAGCGCTGCTGCTGCAGTTTGACCACGGTCTTGCCGCCTTCGCGCGCCACCTGGGTCTGCAGATACGGCACGCCCGGCTGGTTGAGGAAGCTGCGGAATGCGGCCTTGAAATCATCGCCCTTGCCGGCCGCTTCTGCGACCGCATCGACCAGGTCGTCGGCAGTCGCGTTCCCGAACTTGTGCTTGGCGATATAGGCGCGCATGCCCTCGCGGAACACGTCTTCGCCGACGAAGGCTTCGAACATCGCCAGCACCGCCGCGCCCTTCTGGTAGGTGATGCCATCGAAGGCGGTTTCGATATCGCCATTGCCGGTGATCGGCTGGCGAATCTTGCGTGCGCTCACCAGGCTGTCGTTCTCCATCGCATGCTGCGCACCGCCGATACGGTCCAGATTGGCGTGGTATTCCGGATGCAGTTGCATGGTGATCTTCTGCTGCATCCAGGTGGCGAACGCTTCGTTGAGCCACAGGTCGTCCCACCACGCCATGGTCACGGTGTCGCCGGTCCACTGATGCGCCAGTTCGTGCGCATTGACGTTGAAGGAGCGCTGCACGTTCTCGGCCGGCGAATCCTTGTCCAGCAACAGCAGCCAATCGCGGAAGGTCACAAACCCAGGGTTTTCCATCGCGCCGGCGCTGAAGTCCGGCGCAGCGACCAGATCGAGCTTGTCGAACGGGTAGCCGAAGGCGTAGTAGTCCTCCAGCGCGGCGATGATGGCCGGGGTCTGGTCCAGCGCAGGGGTGATGCGCGGGCCCTGGCCCTTGGCGGCAATGCCGCGCAATGGCGTGGCGTTCGGACGCTGCGGGGTGGCCGGCATCGGTGCCACATCCACCACGTCCCATGGGCCGGCGGCGTAGGCGACCAGGTAGGTCGGCAGCGGCACGGTCGGGGCGAAGGTCACCGTCTTCCAGCCCTTGCCGGCCGGCTTGGTCGAGGTCGCGATGGTGTTGGCCAGCGCCTGGTCATCGCTGGGCACGGTCAGGCTGATGTCGAACGGCGTCTTGAACGCCGGCTCGTCGAAGCCCGGGAACGCGTAGCGCGCACTGATCGGCTCCATCTGCGTCATCGCATACGCCTTGCCCTGGTATTTCACCTGGTACAGGCCCTGCAGCTGCTGGTTGAGCGGCGCGCTGTAGGCGATCTCCACGGTAAGCGTCTGCGGCGAGAGCGTGCGGCCGAAGTCCAGCCGCGCCACGCCGGCTTGCGCATCGGCTTCCACGTAGCGTGCCGTCAGCGCCTTGCCCTTGCCGGGCTTGGCGGTGACCTTGCCGACCTTCAACTCCTTGCCGTGCAACCAAAGATGGTCGGACGCCTGCTTGAGCTGCACGCGAATGGTGGTGCGGCCGCTGAATTGGGCCTGCTCCGGGTCGATCTTGAGCGCGAGGCTGTAGCGCTCCGGTACTGCCCAGCTCGGCAGACGACCATTGGGAACCGGCTCGGCGGACGACTGTGCCAGCACGTTGCCGCAGCACAACGCGAGAAGAGAAGGAGCAAGCAGGCAGGCAAGACGACGCATCGACAACTCCGGGGATGGCAATCGTCGAAGTGCACCATATTCATCCATGCCTGTCATGGGCCATTGGTTGGCGACCGGCTCGCACTCACGCCGCGCAGCGCCCATAACACCGGCCACAACGCGCGCCCTTCTGGGCTGGGCACCGTTATGAGGTTCGCAGCGCCAGCCTACCGTGGACAACCATACGAGACGCATTGCAGCGCGCGGCATCGCTGCCGCATGCAACGAATTGCGCGGCGCAGACGCCGGCCGCTCAGATGGACGAATGCACACGCCGGCCCGGCGCATCGATGACCTGACGCCATCCTCCGCATCAACGAATGCCGGCAGCCGTAGCGCTGCCGGCTTCGTTCACGCATGCCCACCCACCGACGGCGTCTGCGCTTCCAGGGTTTCCAACTGGCGTGCCACCGCTTCGGGCGACTTGGTAAACGGCGCGATCAGGCTATAGAACGCCGGCACCACGTACAGCGACAACAACGTGGACAGCGAGACGCCGAAGATCACCACAACGCCGATGGTGGCGCGGCTGGCCGAGCCGGGTCCGCCGGCCACCACCAGCGGAATCGCGCCGACCACCGTCGCAATCGAGGTCATCAGGATCGGGCGCAAACGCACCGATGCCGACTCCACGATGGCCGCATGCACACTGCGCCCCTCATCGCGCAACTGGTTGGCGAATTCCACGATCAGGATGCCGTTCTTGGCCGCCAGGCCCACCAGCATCACGATGCCGATCTGACTGAACAGGTTGAGCGTGCCGCCGGTCAGCCATAGCCCTACCAGCGCGCCCAGCACCGCCAACGGCACCGTGAGCATGATCACCAACGGGTGCGCGAAGCTTTCGAACTGCGCGGCCAGCACCAGATACACTACCAGCAGCGCCATGCCGAAGGTCAGCAACACCGCACTGCCCGATTGCTGGTACTCGCGCGATTCGCCTTTCCAGTCCACCTGCGCATATTCGGGAAGCTCTTCCTGCGCGGCCTGCTGCGCCCAGGCAATGGCATCGCCAAGCGGATAACCCGGTGCCAGGCCGGCGGTGATCGTGATCGCGCGCAGGCGATTGAAGCGGTTCAAGGTGCCGGCTTCGGCCACTTCGCTCAAGGTCACCAGGTTGGAGAGCGGGATCAGCTCGCCACGGTTGGAACGCACGCGAATGGCAGTGAGGTCTTCCGGCGACATGCGGCCCTCGCGCCCAGCCTGCAGCATCACGTCGTATTCCTCGCCGTTGTCGACGAAGGTGGTGACGCGGCGCGAGCCCATCAGCGCTTCCAGCGCGCCGCCAATGGCAGTGACCGGCACGCCCAGATCGGCTGCGCGCAGGCGGTCGATATTGACGCGCATCTGCGGGCGGGTTTCCTTGTAATCCGAGTCAGGGCCGACCAAGCCGGGGTTGGCTTCCATGCGCTGCAGGATGCGATCGCGCCACTGCGCGATCTCCGCGTAATCCGGCCCGCCCAGCACCAACTGAAACGGCTGGCCGCGGCTACGCACCAACCCGCCGCTCACCTGCGTGCGCGCACGCACGCCGCTGAGCACGTTGAGTTTCTGCTGCACCTCATCGGCCACTTCGGTGGTCGGGCGGGTGCGCTTTTCCCAATCCTGCAAGAACACGCTGACCCGGCCGGTGTGCATTTCCTCGCTGCTGCCAAAGCCGCCGGGCACGCGCGGGTTGGCGCGCACGATGGGTTTGTCCGGCCCCACGTAGGGGCGCAGGATGTCTTCCACCTGATGCATCTGCCCCACCGTGTAATCGAAGCCGGCACCTTCCGGTCCGTCGATCATGATCTGGAAATTGCCGCGGTCTTCGGCCGGCGCCAGTTCGGAGGGAATGCGGCCCATCAGCCATGCGCTGGCGCCCAGCGCCAACAGCATCAGCAGCGCAAAGATCCAGGTGCGGTGCACATGCCGCTCCAGCGAGCGCCCATACGCACCGGACACCGCCTGCATGCGCCCATCGAACCAGTGGTGGAAGCGATTGGGCTTGGCCTGCCCATGCGCGCGCAACAACTTGGACGACATCATCGGCGTCAGCGTCAGCGCCACGAAGGCCGAGATCGCCACTGCCGCCGCCAGCGCCACCGCCAACTCGCGGAACAGCCGCCCGGTATTGCCTTCCAGAAAACCGACCGGCAGAAACACCGCCACCAGCACGGCCGTGGTCGCAATCACGGCGAACGCCACCTGCCCGGTGCCGCGCTTGGCGGCTACCAGCGGCGGTTCGCCCAGATCGATCCGGCGCTGGATGTTTTCCACCACCACGATGGCGTCGTCCACCACCAAGCCGATACACAACACCAAGGCCAGCAGGGTAAGCAGGTTGATCGAAAAATCGAAGGCGTATAGCGCAATGAAGGCGGCAATCAAACACACCGGCACCGTCACCGCAGGAATCAGCGCGGCGCGCGCGCTGCCCAGAAACACCCAGATCACCACCAGCACCAGCACCACCGCTTCCACCAGCGTGTGATACACGCGCTCCACCGCCGCATCGATGAAGGTGGTGGTATCGAAGGCAACGAAGATGTTGGTGCCCTTCGGTAGCGACTTCTGCACTTCTTCGGCTTGCGCGCGCGCTTCGCGCGCCACGTCCAGCGCATTGGCGGTGGAGTTGCGCACGATGCCCAGCCCCACGTTGGGCACGCCATTGCTCTGGAAATAGGCGCGCCGCTCGGCCGAGGTCAGCTCCACCCTGGCCACATCGCCCAGCCGTACCACGTAACCGCCCTCGCCCTTGTTCAACGGCAACTTGGCGAAGTCTTCGGGCTTGAGATAACTGCGCTCCACGCGCAAGGTGAAATCGCGCTGCGCCGATTCGATGCTGCCGGCCGGCAACTCCACGTTTTCATTTTGCAGCGCCGCTTCCACATCGGCCACGGTGAGCTCGCGTGCGGCCAGCTGGTCGCGGTCCAGCCAGATGCGCATCGCATAGCGCTGGCGCCCGCCGATCCGTACCTGCGCCACGCCGTCCAGGCTGGAAAAACGATCCACCACGTAGCGCTCGGCGTAGTCGGACAGCTGCAGCGTGTCCATCGTGCTGGAGCTCATGTTGAGCCACAGGATGGGGTCGGCGTCGGCTTCGACCTTGGAAATCTCCGGTGGGCGCGCCTGGTCGGGCATGCGGTCGGACACGCGGCTGACCGCGTCGCGCACATCGTTGGCGGCCGCCTCCACATCGCGCGATTGCACGAATTCGATGCTGATATCGGACGAGCCATTGCGGCTGCGCGCCTCGATGGTGGAGATGCCCTCGATGCCGGCCAGCGCGTCTTCCAGCACCTGGGTGATGCGGCTTTCCACCACTGCCGCCGAGGCGCCGGTGTATTCCACATCCACCGACACGATGGGCGGATCGATGGCCGGCAATTCGCGCAGCGTAAGGCGGGTGAACGACATCACCCCCAACACGATCAGCAGCAAACTCATCACCACCGCCATCACCGGGCGGGTGATCGACAGGTCGGAGAGTTTCATTGTGCGGCCGCCTGCGGGCGGGGTGCTGCGGGTGGCGCCTGATCGGCAACCTTCACGCCCGGGCGCAGCTTGCCGGTGCCATCCACCACGATGCGCTCACCGGCCCTGACGCCTTCGAGAATTTCCACCTTGCCATCGCGGCGCTCGCCCAGCCGTACATCGGCGCGCTCCACGGTGCTGTCGGGCTTGACCCGGAACACATACGATTCGCGCCCCACCTGCACCACCGCAATTTCCGGGATCACCAGCGCCTGCCGCGCCGGCTGGAACAACCGCACATCCAGCAACATGCCCGGGCGCAGCCGGCGATCGTCGTTGGGAAAGTCAGCACGCACCGTCACCGAGCGCGTGGTTTCGTCGATCCGCGAATCGATGGTCACCACTTCGCCCTGGAACTGCGCGCCCGGATACGCCGCCGCGCTGCCGCTCACGGCATTACCGAGTTGCACCAGGCCGAACTGCGATTCCGGCACCTGGAAATCCACGTACATACGCGCCACATCGTCCAGCGTGGCGATCACCGTGCTGGAGGTGATCAGCGAACCAGGACTGATCTGGCGGATGCCCAGCACGCCGGAAAACGGCGCACGCACTTCGCGGTCGGTGATTTCCGCGCGCATCTGCTGCACGCGCGCCTGCGCGGCATCGCGTAAGGCGCGTTGCGTGTCCACGGTGGATTTGGCCACCAGTTGCTGGCCAACCAGACTCAACTGGCGGCGGTACAACTGGTCGGTTTCTTCGAAGGTGGCCTGTGCGGCAGTCAACGCCGCCTGCTGCGAATTGCCGCGCAGACGCAGCAGCAATTGCCCGGCCTTGACCTCGTCGCCGCTGTCGAAATACACCTTTTCCACCACATCGCTGACTGCAGCGGTGAGCGCCACCGATTCGCGCGCGCGCACGGTAGCGATCGACTGCACGGTCGAGTTCCAGGATTGGGTGGCCACCGCCTGCACAGAGACCGGAATGGGTTTGGCAGCGGCCGGCGTGCTGGCCTGACGGCTACAACCGACCAGCACAACGGCCAACAAGAGCGCGGCGCAAACGCGCGCGCTGGGCAGAACAAGCATCAGAACATCCTGGCGGGGTACGTCGAAAGTTTACCGACCTAGCCGCCATGAATTGACAGAAAGGGCGCGCTTTGCACCATGACCAAAGACCCTTGCCGTCCTTGGCACGATGCGCTGGTCAGCGCGACCAAGACCCGGCTGCGCATTCGCCAGACGGGCGCAACCGGTCTGCAGCAACGGCATGTATGGGGTCATACACCGCCGCTGCGCACACTTACCGCGCTTGCCTGAGGACCGCCTGCCCTGCGGTGTTAGCCGTGCTTAGCGTTCCAGCCCCAGATATTCGAGCACATGGTGCGCCAGCGCCTCTACATTCTCACCATCGGCGTGAAGATGGATCTCCGGCGTCTGGGGTGCCTCGTACGGCGAGTCGATCCCGGTGAAATTGGGAATCTGCCCGGCACGCGCCTTGCGGTACAGCCCTTTCACGTCGCGCGCCTCGGCGACAGCCAGCGGCACGTCCACGAAGACCTCGATAAACTCGCCCTGGTCGAAGCGCTCGCGTGCCAGTTGCCGCTCGGCGCGGAACGGCGAAATGAAACTCACCAGCACGATCAGGCCGGCATCGGCCATCAGGCGGGCCACTTCGGCCACACGACGGATGTTTTCCACGCGGTCTTCGTCGGTGAAGCCCAGATCGCGGTTGAGCCCGTGGCGCACGTTGTCGCCGTCCAGGATGAAGGTGTGATAGCCCAGCGCGTGCAGGCGCTTGTCCACCAGGTTGGCGACAGTGGACTTGCCGGCACCCGACAGCCCGGTAAACCACAACACGCGTGGCGCCTGGCCCTTGATGCGCGCACGCGCGCCGCGATCCACGTCCAGATGCTGCCAGTGCACGTTGCCGGCGCGGCGCAACGCGAATTCCAGCGTGCCGGCGGCCACCGTGGCATTGCTCTGCCGGTCGATCAGGATGAAACCGCCGAGCACGCGGTTGCGCGCATAGGGCGAGAACGCGATGGGCTCGTCCAGCGCCAGGTTGCAGTAGCCCACTTCGTTGAGCTCCAGCCGTTTGGCGGCCAGCCGCTCCTGCGTGTTCACATCGACCTTGTGCTTGATGTCGCTGACGCTTACGGCGACCGTGCGGGTGCCGATCTTGAGCCAGTACGGACGGCCGGGCAGCAACGCAGCGTCGTCCATCCACAGCAGATGCGCGGCGAACTGGTCGGCCACTTCCGGCGGGTCGTCGATGGCGGCAATGATGTCGCCACGGCTGATGTCGATCTCATCGCGCAAAGTCAGCGTCACCGCCTGCCCGGCGCGCGCGCTGTCGACCTCGCCATTGGCATCGCGCACGCTTGCCACCTGCGTGCGGCGTCCGGACGGCACCACCACCACCGCATCGCCCGCACGCACCTGGCCGGCGGCAATCGTGCCCGCATAGCCACGGAACTGCGCGTTGGGGCGGTTGACCCATTGCACCGGCAGGCGCAGGCCGCTGGCGGCGTCCGGCGGCTCCAACTGCACGGTGTCCAGGTGCTGCAGCAGATGCGGGCCGCTGTACCACGGCATCCGCATCGAAGCGCTGGACAGATTTTCGCCCGCCAGCGCCGACAGCGGAATGCACTGCACCTGGCCGATGCCCAGCTGCGCGGCGAGCGCGGCGTAGCCTTCTGCGATGTCGGCGAACACCTGCGCGTGGTAGTCCACCAGGTCCATCTTGTTGACCGCCAGCACCACATGCCCGATGCCCAGCAACGACACGATGTAGCTATGCCTGCGGGTCTGCGTCAGCAGGCCCTTGCGCGCATCCACCAGCACCACCGCCACATCGGCAGTCGACGCGCCGGTGGCCATGTTGCGCGTGTACTGCTCGTGCCCGGGGCAATCGGCCACGATGAATTTCCGCCGATCGGTATCGAAATAGCGGTAGGCCACATCGATGGTGATGCCCTGCTCGCGTTCGGCCGCCAGCCCATCCATCAGCAGTGCATAGTCGATGCCCCCGCCCTGGGTGCCATGCCGTCGGCTGTCGCTTTCCAGCGCGGCAAGCTGATCGTCGAACAGGCGCTTGCTGTCGTACAGCAATCGCCCGATCAGCGTGCTCTTGCCGTCGTCCACACTGCCGCAGGTGATGAAGCGCAGCAGCGGCTTGGATTCGTGTTGATGGAGGTAGGCACCGATCGTGCCGGGAATCGGGAATCGGGAATCGGGAATCGCAACGGCGGTGCCCTCCCTCACTGCATCCGCGGCAATCTGCTGTTCCGATTCTCCATTCCCGATTCCCCATTCGCTGCCCATCAGAAATACCCCTCAAGCTTCTTCTGTTCCATCGAGGCGCCCGGGGCGTGGTCGATCATGCGGCCCTGGCGCTCGGAGCTGGCGCTGACCAGCATTTCGGCGATGACCGCTTCCAGCGTGTCGGCGTTGGAGTCGATGGCGCCGGTGAGCGGGTAGCAGCCCAGCGTGCGGAAGCGCACCGAGCGCAGTTGCGGGGTTTCGCCCGGGTGCAGCGGCAGGCGCGCGTCGTCGACCATGATCCAGGCACCACCGCGCTCCACCACCGGGCGCGGGGCGGCGAAGTACAGCGGCACCACCGGAATCTTCTCGCGGTAGATGTACAGCCAGATGTCCAGCTCGGTCCAGTTGGAGAGCGGAAACACACGCACGCTTTCGCCCGGACCGGTGCGCGCGTTGTACAGATTCCACAACTCCGGGCGCTGGTTCTTCGGATCCCAGCGGTGGCGCGCAGTGCGAAACGAAAAGACGCGCTCCTTGGCGCGCGATTTCTCTTCGTCGCGGCGTGCCCCGCCGATCGCCGCATCGAAGCCGCCGTGCTCCAGGGCCTGCTTCAGGCCCTGGGTTTTCATGATGTCGGTGTGCACGGCGGCACCGTGGCTGATCGGGCCAACGTCCTGCATAACGCCGTCGGGGTTGATGTGCACGCGCAGGTCCACCCCGGTCTCGGCCGCGCGGCGGTCGCGGAAGGCGATCATCTCGCGGAACTTCCAGCGTGTGTCGATATGCAGCAGCGGAATCGGCGGCCGCGACGGCGCGAACGCCTTGAGCAGCAGGTGCAGCAGCACCGAGCTGTCCTTGCCCACCGAATACAGCATGACCGGAACCCGGAACTCGGCGGCGACTTCGCGCAGGATGTGGATGCTTTCGGCTTCGAGCCGGTCGAGATGGGACAACGGCGGCAGAGTCATCGGGATATCGTGGATGTCGGCGGGCAGACCAGCCGATGGTAGGGCAAGGCGCCGCAGTGTGTGCCGCCCTGATGACTGCACGAAATAAGCGCCCGGCATAACGCGATAACGGCAATTCCTTTCTGGTGGGCGCAACGCTTCCCTAACATCGTCACTCTCATCAACCCCCCCGGATCCGAATGACCGCCGCCAGTTCCGCGCTACCGCCCAGCCCCTTGCCCGACGAGCGCAAGGTGCTGCTGGACCGGTTGGTCGACGGCCTGGACACCGCATCGCTGTGGTGGCTGTCCGGCTACGCTGCCGGGCTGGCGCAGGGCCATCCGCCGCGCTCGCTGGCGGTGTTGCCCGGCGGACAGGCGCACCCACTCGCCCAGGAAGGCCAACGCCTGACCGTGGTGTACGGCAGCCAGACCGGCAATGCCCGTCGCGAGGCAGAGCACCTAGCCGCCGAGGCCGAAGCCGCGGGTCTGAGCGTGCGCCTGGTGCGCGCCGACGCCTACCCCACCCGCGAGCTGGCCAGTGAGCGGCTGTTGTATGTGGTGATCAGCACCCAGGGCGAAGGTGACCCGCCAGACGATGCGATCGGCCTGGTGGAATTCCTGACCAGCCGTCGCGCGCCTAAGGTGCCCGAGCTCAAGTACGCGGTCCTGGGCCTGGGCGATTCCAGTTATGCCGATTTCTGCGGTATTGCCCGGCGCATCGACGAGCGCCTGGCCGAACTGGGCGGCAGCCGCGTGCAGCCGCGCGGCGAAGCCGATCTGGACATCGACAGCGTTGCCCTGCCGTGGCGCGCACAGGCGCTCACGCATGCGCGCGAGCAGCTCAAGGGCGGCCTGCACTCGGCCACGGTCACGCCGCTGCGCAGCAGCCCGGCCACGCCGGTGTGGTCGCATCAGCAGCCGTTCGCCGCCGAGTTGTTGTCCAATCAGATCATCAGCGGACGCGACTTCAAGGGCCCGGGATTTCGCGTCTATTCGGCGCCCGGCAAGCGCGTGCGGCATCTGGAATTTTCGCTGCAAGGCAGCGGCCTGAGCTATGAGCCGGGCGACGCGCTGGGCATCCGCCACCGCAATCCGCCCGCGTTGGTCGATGCGGTGCTGCAGACCTTGCGGTTGGACGGCGATGCCGCGGTCACCATCGGCGAGCAGACATTGGCATTGCATGCATGGCTCGCCACCCAGCGCGAACTGACCAAGCTGTCGCGGCCGTTTCTCACCGCCCATGCCGAGCGCGCAGGCGCGCAAGAACTGCAAGCGCTGCTCGCCCCCACCCAGACTGCCGG
This sequence comes from Xanthomonas sp. DAR33341, assembly GCF_003992815.1. Classification (NCBI taxonomy): domain Bacteria; kingdom Pseudomonadati; phylum Pseudomonadota; class Gammaproteobacteria; order Lysobacterales; family Lysobacteraceae; genus Xanthomonas; species Xanthomonas sp. DAR33341. Next base: position 39,000 of record NZ_QEYV01000035.1, read on the forward strand.
CCTGGCGTCGCTGCTCGCCGATCATCAAGTGATCGACGTGCTGCGCCGCTGGCCGGCGGATTGGGACCACGCCGGCCTGCTCGCCGCGCTGCGTCCCCTCACCCCGCGGCTGTACTCCATCGCCTCCAGCCGCAAGCGCGTGGGCGATGAAGTGCATCTGACCGTGGACGAGGTCACCTACCAGGCGCATGGGCATGCGCATCTGGGTGCGGCCAGCGGCTTTCTGGCCGCGCTTGGCGAAGGCGACACCGCGCCGGTCTACATCGAACCGAACGAGCGCTTCCGGGTACCGGCCGATGCCGATCGCGACATCCTGATGATCGGCCCGGGCACCGGCGTGGCGCCGTTCCGCGGCTTCGTGCAGGAGCGCGCGGAAACCGGCGCCAAGGGCCGTAACTGGCTGTTCTTCGGCGCCCAGCATTTCAATACCGATTTCCTGTACCAGGCCGAATGGCAGCTGGCCCTGCGACGCGGCGAGTTGCACGCGCTGGATCTGGCGTTCTCGCGCGACCAGGCCGAAAAGCTCTACGTGCAACACCGCCTGCGCGCGCGTGGCGCCGAGGTCTATGCCTGGCTGCAGGGCGGCGCGCACGTGTATGTGTGCGGCGCCACCAGCATGGGCAAGGACGTGCATGCGGCCCTGCTCGACATCGTCGCCACCCACGGCGCCCAGGATGCCGAGGCCGCCGCCGCGTATCTCACCCAACTGCAGGTGGAGGGGCGCTATGCACGGGATGTCTATTAGTGCCGGGAATCGCGAGTGGGGAATCGGGAATGGGAAGAGCCCATGTCCGAGTTCTTCCGACCAACTGCGCCGCTTTTCACGATTCCCCATTCCCGATTCTCGATTCTCATGAGCCACTCCGTCGAAGACATCAAATCCGAGAGCCGCCGTCTGCGTGGGTCGCTGGAACAGAGCCTGGCCGATGCGGTGACCGGTGCGTTGCGTGAGGACGATCAGACCCTGATCAAGTACCACGGCAGCTACCAGCAGGACGACCGCGATATTCGCGACGAGCGGCGGCGGCAGAAGCTGGAGCCGGCGTACCAGTTCATGATCCGCACGCGCACGCCGGGCGGGGTGATCACGCCCACGCAATGGCTGGCACTGGATGGCATCGCCACCCGCTACGCCAATCATTCGCTACGCATCACCACGCGCCAGGCATTCCAGTTTCATGGCGTGATCAAGCGCGAATTGAAGGCCACCATGCAGGCCATCAATGCCACCCTGATCGATACGCTGGCCGCCTGCGGCGATGTGAATCGCAACGTGCAGGTGGCCGCGAATCCGCTGCTGTCGCAGGCGCATGCCACGCTGTATGCCGATGCCGCGCGCGTTTCCGAACACCTGTTGCCCAACACGCGGGCGTACTACGAAATCTGGCTGGACGAAGAGCGCGTGTCCGGCTCCGGCAGCGAGGACGAGCCGATCTATGGCGAGCGCTATCTACCGCGCAAATTCAAGATCGGTTTCGCCGCACCGCCGCTCAACGATGTGGACGTGTTCGCCAACGATCTGGGCTTTATCGCCATCCTGCGCGATGGGCAGTTGCTGGGCTACAACGTCAGCATCGGTGGCGGCATGGGCGCCTCGCACGGCGATGCCGAGACCTGGCCGCGCGTGGCCAACGTGATCGGCTTCGTGACCCGCGAACAGTTGCTGGATATCGCCACTGCGGTGGTCACCACGCAACGCGACTTCGGCAACCGTGCGGTGCGCAAGCGCGCACGCTTCAAGTACACCATCGACGACCACGGGCTGGACACCATCGTGGCCGAGATCGCACGCCGCGCCGGCTTCGCACTGCAACCGGCGCAGCCGTTCGCGTTCGACCACAACGGCGACCGCTATGGCTGGGTCGAAGGCGAAGACGGGCTATGGCATCTGACCCTGTCGCTGCCGGCCGGTCGCATTGCCGACACCGATACCGCAGCGCATTTGAGTGGATTGCGCGCAATCGCGCAGTTGAACGTTGGCGAGTTCCGCATGACGCCCAACCAGAACCTGGTGATCGCCGGCGTACTGGCCAGCGAGCGCGCACGCGTCGATGCGCTGGTGGCGCACTACGGGCTGGACGCCGGCAACCAGTCCGCCACTGCCTTGGCGCGCGGCGCAATGGCCTGCGTGGCACTGCCAACCTGTGGCCTGGCAATGGCCGAGGCCGAGCGCTATCTGCCCGATTTCGGCGCGGCGCTGCAGCCGCTGCTGCAACAGCACGGCCTGGCCGAGACGCCGATCGTGCTGCGCCTGTCCGGCTGCCCGAACGGCTGCTCGCGCCCGTATCTTGCCGAGATCGCGCTGGTCGGCAAGGCGCCCGGGCGCTACAACCTGATGCTGGGTGGCGACCGTCGCGGGCAGCGGCTCAATACGCTGTATCGCGAAAACATCACCGAGCCGGAGATCCTGGCCGCGTTGGAACCGCTGTTGGCGCGCTATGCCGCCGAACGCGACCACGCCAACGATGAAGGCTTCGGCGATTTCCTGCATCGCGCCGGGGTGATCGCATTGCCGCCCTACCCCACGCACCGTCGCCTCGACCTGGAATTGCTCGCATGACCGCGCTGCCTGCTGCATCGATCACTTCTTCCGCGTTCGACGATCTGGACGCGCTCAATGCGCAGCTGGAAGGGCTGCGTGCCGATCAACGCGTGGCCTGGGCGCTGCAGCACGGCCCGCAGAACGCGGCCTTGTCGTCCAGCTTCGGCGCGCAATCGGCGGTTACCTTGCATCTGCTCAGTCGGCAACGTCCGGACATCCCGGTAATCCTGATCGACACCGGTTATCTGTTTCCGGAAACCTACCGTTTTGCCGATGCCTTGACCGAGCGACTCAAGCTCAATCTCAAGGTCTATCGCCCGCTGGTCAGCCGCGCCTGGATGGAAGCGCGCCACGGCCGCCTGTGGGAGCAAGGCATGGTGGGCATCGATCAATACAACAATCTGCGCAAGGTCGAACCGATGCGCCGGGCCTTGAACGAACTCGACGTCGGCACCTGGTTTACCGGCCTGCGCCGCAGCCAGTCCGGCGGCCGCGCGCAGACGCCGATCGTGCAGAAACGCGGCGAGCGTTACAAAATCAGCCCGATTGCCGACTGGACAGATCGCGATGTGTGGCAATACCTGCAAGCGCACGACCTGCCGTATCACCCGCTCTGGGAACAAGGCTACGTGTCCATCGGCGATTTCCACACCACGCGTCGCTGGGAGCCCGGCATGCGTGAAGAAGACACGCGCTTTTACGGTCTCAAGCGCGAGTGCGGCATCCACGAAGATATCTAGCGTCAGCGGTCCATTGCCAGTTGCGCTTGTACGGGTGACGCTTCACCAGCATGTGCGGCAGCTGCATGGGCATGCTGCATCCAGGATGCAACGGCAGTGCGCTGCGAGCTGCACTCATGCACCGGCGCACGCATCACCCCGCCGAGGCATCGGCGTGAGCGCGCCGCATCCAGTAACGATCGAACGCCCACATCAGCAACAACGACAGGCCGACCAGCGGGAAGATCAGCCCGCACAGCACCAGCAACGCCATCAGGCCGCGTAGCGTGCGCGGGTCGGCAGGCAACGGCGGTACGCCCAAGCCACCGCTGGGGCGGCGCTTCCACCACATCACCGCCGCGCTGACGCACAACAGCACGATGGCGATGCAGGCGAACAACAGGATCAACTGATTGGCAGTGCCGTATTGCTGCCCCAGATGCACGTTGATGCCCCATTCCAGCAGCCTGGCCAGCGGCCCGTAGTCGCGATAGCGCATGTCCAGCAGTACCGCACCGCTGTACTGATCCAAATGGATCACCCGCTGCCGCTGCAGATCGGCCGGGTACACCGACGCGGTATAGACCCCGGCCGCACCACGCGGCGGCGCCACGCTATATCCCGGCAGGATGCCGCGTGCCTCGAAACGCGCCATCGCTGCGTCCAGACCGATCGCGCCGCGTCCCGGCGCAGCGAATCCAGCGGAATCGCCGTGATCGGCATGTGCGTTGTCTGCCGAGTGCGCGTGCTCCGACTGGCCAGGGTGCTCTGCGTGTTCTTCGTGGCCTGCATGCGCTGCGTTTGCTGGGAGCGCTCCATGCCCGGAGTGTCCGGAGTGCTCAAAATGCTCGTCGCCCATCTGCAACGCACGTGCTTGCTGACCATGCGCGTGCTCATCCACCGCGCCAGTTCGCTGTGCAGGCACCACAGATTCCGGCAGGCGCGCCTGCCGCAACGACCACGCTGGCTCGCCACTGTCGGCCAAGCGCTGCTGCGACATCGGCTGCTGCACGCGCAGCCCGGCCGGATAGCCGAAATCATGCCCATTGGCCCAGCGATTGACCTGCGCGCCCCATAGCCACGACCACGGCATGCCGGTCAGCGCCAGAAACAGCAGGATCGCACCGACCCCGGCACCGGTCACTGCGTGCAGGTCGCGCCAGAACAGCCGCTGTTTCGGTTTGCCACGCACACTGATCACGCCGCCGCGTCGCCCGCGCGGCCACCACAGATACACCCCCGTGAGCACCAGCACGATGGCCCATCCGCCGGCCATTTCGATCAGGCCGCGGGCATATGGCCCCACCAGCGCAAGACTATGCAGCCGGCGGATCGTCCAGCTGAGCGTGCCGTGCTCGGGCAGGGCGCCCAACACCCGCGCACGGTACGGATCGACATACGCCACCCGCCGCACGCCTTGCGCATCCACCAGCCCGATCTCGGCGCTCGCATCGGCGCGTTTGGGCGTGGTGTACACAAACAAGCTGCCGCCGTAGCGCCCTTGTGCAGCGGCAACCAACTGCTGTGCGGGCAGGCGCGCATCGCCTATCGGCACCACCTTCAACCCGTGGTGCACGCTGCGGTCGATGGCCTCCTGGTACAGGAACGCAGCCCCGGTCACCGCCAGCCAGATGATGAAAGGCAGCACGAGCAGCCCGGCATAAAAATGCCAGCGCCACACCGCGCGATAGAAGCGCCAGCGGCTAGCTTGGCGTGCATCGTCTACGCGACCCTGGTCGGTCATTGCATGCATCAGAAGCTCCAATCCCACGACACCGACAACGCACGCCCATCGCCGGGTGAGTAACCGGAGCTGCCACTGTCGTACCAGGCGTACACATACGCACGATCGGTGACGTTGCGTAGCTGCAGGCTGAGCGCATTGCGCGCATCCACGGCCCAGCGCGCGCCCAGATTGAGCAAGGCGTAGCCACCGGTGCGGCCCAGCGTGTTGGTGCGTTCCAGGTAGTAATCGCCTTGCGCATTGCCCCAGGCGCTCACCTGCACCGATGAACCGACCTGCCACTCCAGCCCGGCGGTGGCCAACCAGTGCGGCACGTTTTCGATTTCCTTGCCGCGCGTGGCCGGGGCGCTCGGATCGGGCGTGGCGATGCTGGCCTTCTGCCGCGAATACGAGACCCACGCGCGCCAATGCTCAGCCGGCTGCACGTTGAGCTGCGCATCCCACCCGCGCCGCAGCGTACGGCCGACATTGGCCACATCGCCGATGCCTACCACGCCATTGACGCCGAAAACAGTGGCCACCTCCCCGGATGCGCGCTGCTCCCAATACGCCAGGCGCCCGTCCACCAGGGCCGACGGCGCGAACTTGAAGCCGGTCTCCCAACCGTCGTTGATCGAGGGCCCCAGGTTGCCGGGCTGGCGACGGTAGGCGCCATCGCCGCTGCCGATCTGGAACGTACGTCCCCAGTTCGCATACACGCTGCTCTGCTCGCCCACGCGGTAGCTCGCACTGAACTTGGGTTGCTTGATGGTGCCGTAGTCGTAGGTTGGCGCAATGCTGCCGGCCAGCACGTCATGCAGCTGTCCATCGACACGATCGATGCGATACCCCGGCACCAGCTGCAAGCGCGCAATGGGGGTCAGCACGGCCTGCACATACGCGCCACGCGTGCGCAGATCGTAGTCCCAATCGCGCAGCTTTGCCCCGCGCACACGGGCCACGGTGCGATACCGCTGCGACTGGTTGTCCTGCCACTGCGCATCCACCCCGGCTTCCAGGTTGGCCTGCAGCGCGCCCCAGTCCGGCTGCCAGTTGCTACGCAGCAACAGCCCGCGATGGGTTTCGTCGGTATCGCGTTCCTGCTGCAGCCCGGCCGCAGAAAACCGCACCCAGCGTTGGTTGCGGTAGTCGTTCTGGTAGGCCTTGGCGCTCCATTGCGCCTGCTCGCCGAACGCACCGTCCGCATGCAACGCAGTCTGGCGCACACGACGCTCGCTGCGGTCGTTCTGCGCATAGTCCGGCGAGCTGCGCGGCGCCGCACGCGCGGTGGCGGCGTCCAGATAGCCGGCTTCCAATGCGTGGTTGTCGTAGTACCGCGTGGTGAGCCCTGCGCGGAATGCACCGTCCGGGTCGGTGTAGAACCACTTGCCCGCCACGCTGCGTTTGCGCGCGTCGGCATGATCGCGATACCCGTCCGAGTCGCGCCAGGCCAGCACATAGTTCTGGCTCCAGGCGCCCTGCTCGAACCCTTTGCTGAGTTGCACCTCGCGCGCATCGAAGCTGCCGGCCGTCACGCTCAAGCGGCCGTCGTTGCCGCCGGTACGGGTGAGCACGTCCACGCTGCCGGCAATGGCATTCAAGCCATAGCGCGCGTCGTTGGTGCCGCGCACGATCTCGATCGCGCTGATGTCCTGCGCAAACACCGCGTCCAGGTACGGCATGGCGCCGGCATTGTCGTTGCTGGGGATGCCGTCGATCAGCAGTTTCACCGCATTGATGCGTCCCTCGCCATTGAATCCGCGGAACGAAAAGCGCCCCGCATCGGTGCCCATGCGGAACTGAGTGACCTGCACCCCGGGCGCGCGCATCAGCAGTTCCCAGCTGTAGTCCACATGTTGATCGTGCAGCAGCTCGCCGCCGATCACATCCACCGAGCTCAGCACGCGCGCCGTGCTCGGGCTGCGCTGCGCGTGTTCGCTCACCTGCACCTTGCCCAGCGTGAGTGCCGCGTCTTGCGCCTGCACATCGCATGCAGGCCCCCACACCAGCGCCAACGACGGCGCATACCACATCGTTTTCAACAACCGCAGACGCATGACCAACCCTTCGCCGTGACTGCACGGCCGCACAGCCGTACGCTGCCACCGTCGCGGCGCGCATCGGCATCATTCGATAAGACGCGAGTCGCCCGCACTGCCCGGCAGGGACGCCGAACACCTCAGGCGCGCACGGGGCATTGCTGCGTGGACGCCCGCACAGGGGCCACCTTATGCGGCCAGCGGTGGTCCACGTGCGCCGAGTGCGGCCCATCGAAAGACCGAGCGTGCGCCTGCCTGGGTGAGCACCGGAGCCGGCGCCGGCCGCGGTTGCAGCAGGCACAGCAACGCCACGATCAGCAATGGCAGCAACCGTGCGGCCAAGACGCAGTAATCGCAGGCTTGCCCATGCGTCGCTGCGTCGTGGGTGCCGGCGTGCTGCATGTTCGCTACGGCGCCGGAGTGCGCGTCCGCAGCCATACCGGCCGGCTGGGTTCGATGACCGGCATGCAGCGCGCGCGCTGCAGACAACGCTGGAACACCCATGCACATCGGCTCGATCGGCTGCGCCTGGCTCCAGCGGCTGATCAGCGGTGCGACCAGCATCAGCGCCACCGCCAGACAGGCAAGCAGGGGCAACAACCGATGGCGACGGGACAAACGCAGCATGCGTCGAAGTGTAAGCCGCCACGCAAGCCGGGGCGATGGTCGCGGCCGATGCGCGACCGCATGTCGCACCCGGCTGGCCCGGTCACACCCGGATGACCCGCGCCCAGGCATGCGCCGGAGCCGGCACGCCAGAACCGGATGGGCCAGCCGCTGCAGCCGCAGGCCCGTTTGCCGCACGCCGGCCTCGTCCACGCGCCGCCGTCCTGGTCGGCAGTCACAGTTTCGTCCGACCTCTGTGACCGCAGACACATGAAGGGCCTTGGCATGCCCTATGCTTGCCGCTTCCACCCTGTAGCTACGCGCATGAGTACCGTCCTGTCCGATCGAGCGGCCGAACCGCTTCCCTGCGCACCCAAGCCCCCCAGCGAAGCATTGCGTCTGCAGGCACTGCGCAGCTACGGCATTCTCGACACCCCGCGCGAAGCGGCCTTCGAAGACATCACCCGGCTCGCCTCGATCATTTGCCAGACGCCGATCGCGCTGATCAGCCTGGTCGATGGGGACCGCCAGTGGTTCAAGAGCGAGCTGGGGATGGGCGAGCGCGAGACCCCGCTGTTCAAGTCGATGTGCGCGCATGCGCTGCTCGAGAACGATGTGCTGGTGGTGCCCGACACGCGCGAAGACATCCGCTTTGCGCGCAACCCACTGGTCACCGGCGAGGCGCCGCTGCATTTCTATGCAGGTGCCTTGTTGAAGACACCCGACGGCCTGCCCCTTGGCACGGTCTGCGTGCTCGACCGGCAGCCGCGTCAACTCACCGACGAGCAGGTGGAAGCCCTGCGCGCATTGGCACGCCAGACCATGGCGCAGCTGGAATTTCGGCGCGCACTGGCAATCGCCGAGGAATCCGATCGCTACCGCAGCCGCCTGATGGCCATCGCCGGGCACGATCTGAAGACCCCATTGCGCACTGCCGCCTACGCCATCGACAAGATGCGCCGGCACGCCGACGTCGACGCCGTTCCCAACCTGGTCGCTGCGCGCGATGCGATCAGCCTGGTCGGCCGCAGCCTGGACGAGCTGGCCACGCTGGCGGCCGCGAGCAAGGCCGCCATGCCGGACCTGCAGCCACTGCAGCTGGAAGACGTGCTGCATTCGATCCTCGGCGTGTGGCGTCAACCAGCCATCGACAAGTACCTGGCCCTTCGCTATGTGCACACCTCGCTGCGCGTGCGCAGCCACCCCACGCTGCTGACCACCTTGATCGGCAACCTGGTCGGCAATGCCATCAAGTACACCGAACGCGGCCGCGTGCTGGTCGGCACCCGCCGCCGTCCCGGTTTTGCGGAAGTGAACATCATCGACAGCGGCATCGGCTTGAACATGGACCAACCCGAGCAGGTCTTCCAGGCGTTCCGCCAGGCCGACCCGCGCAGCGACGGTTTGGGCATCGGCCTGTGGATCGTGCATCGCACTGCCGAGACGTTGGGCTGCGAAGTGGACGTGCGTCCGCGCCCGCAGGGCGGCACCTGTTTTTCGGTGCGGATTCCATTGGCCTAAAGATGTGTGGCCCGCAGCGTGCTCGGGCTGCGCGGCGGACGCCTGGGGTTTACCGGTTGGGGCAGCGGTCTGTGGCCAGACCAGAACGCGCGGCCACTCCATCCCGTCGCGCCGACGTTGCAGCAGCCGACACCACATGCCACGCGAAAGCCCGCGTCAGCGGCGATCGCGGAGACCCGGCGGCTCGCCGCAGGCATGGAAACCAGCACCGGCCCGGATCGCGCACTGTCTGCAGTGGCATGGCACGTCTGAGCGGTGTTCCATCTTCAACCGAGATGCCGCTGCGGAACACAAAAAAAGGCGGACCCGGGCTCCCGACCCGGGTCCGCCGCCAAGCACGCCAGGCCTCTCCCCAGGGACCCGGATGCGCCAGCCGCTCTGTGCACAGCCTCGCGCAACAGCGATGCGACAGCGCTAGCAACCTTCGACGACACCGCGAAACACACCGGCGATGCGATCACCTGAATCGCCAGCTCTGCGCCGTCCACCCCTAGACGTCCGAGAGTGTCGCGTCATGGTTGCTATAAGGGTTTTCGACAACGCAGCACGCAACTTGATGCGCCCGGTAGACGCCAACTGCATCGCCCTGACACGGGTAGGGAAAATCACCCACAGCACACGCTGCGGCGCAGTTGGGCACATGCGCATCGCCTTGATCCTATAGACATTTTTTCGGGGCAGTTGCGCTGCAGCGCAGCACCGGCGTCATCGCGAACGCACCGATTGCACCGCCAGGCAGCCAGTACCTGGAACGGATATGCACACACGTCCAGTCCCACTCCTGTGCGCTGTCTACACCGCCTGACGACTGCTCGCGAGGGTGTGCTAGCCGCCCATATCGCAGCGTCAGACGTCGGACGCAGCCGCATCCTGGCGCGCGAACCACTCCGCCGAGTGCACATCCTCGGCCGCAACGTCCAGCGCCTTGCGCAGCACCGCCAGCGGGATCTGCACACGCGTGCTGCCCGCCTGCACGGCCACCCATAACACTTCGTCGCGCGGGTCGGCCAGCACCGTCAGTACCTCATGCTCGCGGCCCTCGATGCTGGCCGATAGTTGCAGCGACATGCCGCCGTCCGGCTCGGACGACCACAGTCTGCTCAGTGCCGGACGCAGTGGCTCGGTCATCGTGCCGCTCAGCTGGTGATGGTCTGGGTCAGCGATTCCCAGGTCGGCGGCAGGGGCCAGTTCGGTGCCTGATTGCCGTCCAGCACCCGGCGCAGATCGCGCTTGTCGATTTGCGGCGCGAGCACATGCACCAGATCCAGGGCGTAGTCGCGCAGGACGCGGTCGCGCGGCAGCACCGCCCAGGCGATGCACTCGGCAATCGGCGCGGGCGCCGGCCAGGCGCGCAGATCCTCGTCGAAGGCGTTGACCGCCATTTCCGCGACCAATCCCACGCCAAGCCCTGCGCGCACATAGGTCTTGATCAGGTCGGCATCCAGCGCGGTCAGCGCGATGCTCGGCTCCAGTCCCACCTGCGCAAACGCGCGCTGCAGCGAAGAGCCCGGCCGGGTGGAGGATTCGTAACTGATCAGCGGATGTTCGGCCAGCGCATGCATGTCCGGCGCCGTGCGTGGGTGATCCAATGCATGCCCCCGCGGCACCACCACCAGCCGCCGCCAGCGGTATAGCGGCACTGCGATGCCGGCGCTCGGCTCGCCACCGGCGGTGCTGACCACCGCGATGTCCGCATCGCCCTGGCTCAGCAGATCCAGGGCCGCACTTTCGGCGGCCTGCTGCAGATGCACGCTCACTTGCGGGTAGGCATTCTTGATCTGCGCCACCGCCGGCGGCAGCACGAAGCGGGCCTGGGTATGGGTGGTGGTCAGGGTCAGCTGACCCTGGCTTTCGCGGCGCTGGTTGGCGGCATAGGTGCGGATGTTGTTGGCCTCCGACAGCACTGCACGCGCGCGCTCGATCACTTCCACACCGGCCGGCGTCACTGCATCCAGGCTGCGCCCCTTGCGCACGAACAGCAGAAAGCCGAGTTCGTCCTCCAACTGCTTGAGCTGCTTGGACAGGCCAGGCTGGGTCGCATGCACGCGCGCGGCGGCCAGGGTGATGTTCAGCTCGGCATCGGCGATGGCCACCAGATAGCGAAGTTGGGTCAGCGTCATGGCTTATATCCAAAAAAGCGCGAGGCGCTATAAGGGATTCGACTGTAGAGGAGTTCTGCGGGCCAGCTTATAACCGAACGCTATTTTCAGGATGTATGAAGTCATTTCCGACGGCTATAAGCCGGCGTTACGGTCTGGCCCTCCTCCAACGATGCTGCCGAACCGTGACTCCTGCGTTCCCGCTGCTTGCTGACCTGCGTGGCCGTGCCGTCCTGGTGGTCGGCGGCGGCGCCGATGCCGAGCACGCCACTGGCCAGTTGCTGCAGGCCGGTGCGCTGCCGCTGGTCGGCGCGCCCGAGCTCTCCGCGCAGTTGCGGCACTGGGCGCAGGCAGGGCGGCTGCGTTGGTTGGCCGGTCGGTTCGACCCGGCATGGCTGGCGCAGTCCGACCAACCGCTATGGCTCACCGTCGCCGCCAGCGAATCGGCAGCGCTCAACGACGCCCTGCGCCAAGCAGCAAGTGCCCATCGGCTGCTGACCCACGCCGTAGCGCCTGCGGCGTCCGCAACGGTTCCTGCGCGCTCCACAGGACCGCGCAGCGCGATCGGCACGCTGGCGCCCGGCAACGTAAGCCTGGTCGGCGCCGGCCCCGGCGATCCGGGCCTGCTCACCCGACATGCGCTGCGCGCACTGCGTCAGGCCGAGGTGGTGCTGCACGACCGCCTGGTCAGCCCGCAGATCCTGCGCCTGGCTCGGCACGGCGCGCACCTCATCGAGGTCGGCAAGTCGGCGCAAGGCCATAGCACCCGGCAGGAACAGATTCACGGCCTGATGCTGGAACACGCCCGGGCCGGTCGCCGCGTGGTACGGCTGAAGGGCGGCGACCCATTCGTGTTCGGCCGCGGCGGCGAAGAGCTGGAATTCCTGCGCGCGCACGGCATCGGCTTTCAGGTCATTCCCGGCATCACCGCCGCGATCGCCTGCGCCGCCTATGCCGGCATTCCGCTCACCCACCGCGACCATGCGCAATCGCTGCGGCTGATCACCGCGCACTGCAAGGATTCGCTGGACACGCTGGATTGGCAGGCGCTTGGCCAGGAACGCCAGACCCTGGCGTTCTACATGGGCGTGGCCGGTCTGGACGCCATCCAGCAACGCCTGCTGCAGGCCGGCCGCGCACCCACCACCCCGTTCGCGCTGGTCGAAAACGGCTCGCGCCCGCAGCAACGCGTGATCACCGGTACGCTCGCCAGCCTGGCCGCCAGCGCCCGGCAGCATGCCGTGACCGCACCGGCGCTGCTGATCCTGGGCGAGGTAACGGCACTGGCGCAGACGCTGCATTGGTTCGGCAGCGCGCCGCTGAGCGCCTCGCCGCCGCACTCACCCGGCGCAACGCCCCACACGCCCACACTCGCCCACGCAGCCTGATTCCGACGGAGACCCCATGGCCCTGTACGACAACATTCTCGACACCATCGGCCGCACCCCGGTGGTCAAGCTCCAACGCCTCGCCCCGGATAACGTGACCTTGTACGTCAAGGTCGAATCGTTCAATCCCGGCGGCTCGGTCAAGGACCGGCTGGCGCTGGCGATCATCCTGGACGCCGAACAGCGCGGCCTGCTCAAGCCCGGCGACACCATCGTCGAAGCCACCTCCGGCAACACCGGCGTGGCACTGGCCATGGTGGCCGCAGCACGCGGCTACAAGTTCGTCGCCACCATGGTGGAAACCTTCTCCATCGAACGCCGCAAGCTGATGCGTGCCTATGGCGCCAAGGTCATCCTGACGCCGGCTGCCGAGCGCGGCAGCGGCATGGTGCGCAAAGCGAAGGAGCTGGCCGAACAGCACGGCTGGTTCCTGGCCAGCCAGTTCGCCAATCCGGCCAACCCGGCCTACCACCGCAACACCACCGCTGCCGAGATCCTGCGCGATTTCGCCGGCCACCGGCTGGACCATTTCGTCACCGGCTGGGGCACCGGCGGCACCCTCACCGGCGTGGGCGAGGTCCTGAGCGTTGCGCGCCCGGAAGTGCGCATCACCGCCTCGGAGCCGGCTGGCGCCGCCTTGCTGCAAGGCCAGGACTGGAAACCGCACAAGATCCAGGGCTGGACCCCGGACTTCGTACCCGAGGTGCTCAACCGCGAGGTCGCCCATGAGGTGCTGAGCGTGGAAGACACCGACGCCATCACCGTGGCGCGGCGCCTGGCCGCCGAAGAAGGCATCTTCACCGGCATCTCCGGCGGTGCCACCGTCGCCACCGCGCTGCGCGTGGCAGAAGGCGCGGTGCCTGGCGCCGTCATCCTGGCGATGCTGCCCGACACTGGCGAGCGCTACTTCTCGACCCCGCTCTTCGCCGACATCAACGAAGGCTCCGACGACGACTGGCTGGCCGGGCTGCCCTGATCGGGCGCAGTTGATGACCAGACCTGAAGCCGCGCAATGCGCGGCTTTTTGGCCACGGCTGAACAGTGCATTTGCGCCGGAAGACGCCGCGTCGCGGCGGGCAATTCATGCTCGCGATCCGTGACCGCCTCGAGGCGAAAGCGCACGCGGTATTGCCGAAACCAAGGACGTGGCAGCGCGCCCGGCACGCCTTGCGCTAGGCGCAGCTCCGTTCTGTTTCCAGCTACAGACACGCCCGCACTCCCGTCCATGTCAAGGAAACGTTAGGATGGCGGCCGCGATGTAGGGAGAGATGTGTGAGCAACCAGCCGTATGGACACAGCGAGACCCGCGCCGCGCGGGCGCCATGGCTGGTAAAAATGACCTCCCCGGTCCACTTCGCGCTCGCCCTGGGGCTGGGCGCATGGCTGCAAGAGGCGCTGGATCTGCCTCTCCCCCCTCCCACGCCACTGGCCTGGATCGAAGTGGTGGGCGGCGGCATCGCCTGTCTCGGCCTGGCGCTGGCGGTGAGCTGCTTCATCCTGTTCGCGCGTCGGCGCACCACCATCATGCCCAGCGGTCACCCCTCGCGCCTGGTGCTGGACGGCCCGTATCGCGTCACCCGCAACCCGATGTACCTGGCCTTGGTGCTGAGCTACGTCGGCCTGTGCCTGCAACTTGGCCTGCTGTGGGCGGTTGTGTTGGTGCCGCTGCCGTGGCTTGCGCTGCAGCGCTATGTCATCCCGTTCGAAGAGGCGCGTCTACGCGCCGAATTCGGCCGCCACTACAACGACTACTGCGTAAGCGTCCGCCGCTGGTTGTAGCCGCAACACGCATCACCTCGCGCGTGACAATGATTGCTGCCGATCGCTCCAAGAGCGCGCCCGGCCCGACACGGGACGGCATGCATTCCACCCCGTCAGACAGTCGCAGCAGATGAGATGAATGGCCGATAGCGTGCCGATTCCGCAGCGTGCGCCCCATCACGCGCCCATCATGCAATTCGCATAATTATCGCGCTATGAGAATCGAAGTCTGGCAAGGCGACATCACCGAACTCGACGTCGACGTCATCGTCAACGCCGCCAACGAATCCCTGCTCGGCGGTGGTGGCGTCGATGGCGCCATCCACCGTGCCGCCGGCCCGCGCTTGCTGGAAGCCTGCGAAGCACTGCCGCAAGTGCGTCCAGGCGTGCGTTGTCCCACCGGCGAAATCCGCATCACCGACGGCTTCGATCTGAAGGCACGCCACATCTTTCATACCGTTGGCCCGGTGTGGCGCGACGGCAGGCATAACGAGCCCGAACAGCTGGCCAATTGCTATTGGCAATCGCTGAAACTCGCCGAACAGATGATGCTGCACTCGATTGCGTTCCCGGCGATCAGCTGCGGGATTTACGGCTACCCGCTGTATCAGGCGGCCCGCATCGCCGTGACCGAAACGCGCGATTGGCAGCGCTCGCACAAGGTGCCCAAGCACATCGTCTTGGTGGCTTATAACGAGGCGACCTATAAGGCCTACCAGCAAGCGTTGGCGACGCAGGAAACTGCGGCGGCCTGAGATTGGATTGACGTGGGCAGCATGTCGCATCGACCGGCTGGATGAGCAATCCATGGAGCGATGTTGATTGAGCAAAGGGCGCCGAGCGGCGCCCTTTGCGTTTTCGCGCGGCATCGAACCCGTGGATGCAGCAAACAAAAACGCCGGCATGCTGCCGGCGTTTTTGTTCTATCGATGCGGCGGCCTTGCAGCCCTCATCAATCGATCAACCCTTCCACTTACCCAGCGCGGCCAGGCCGTTTTCCTTCGCGCGCTCGTAGATGACCTGCTGCGCCTTGGCGAAGTTGCCGGTCATGTCCTTGGCCCACAGCTTCAGCGCGGCCTGCTGCATGGCGCGGCCGTAGGAGAAGCTCAGCGGCCAGGGCAGATTGCCGAGCTGGTGCATTTCGTTGAGGTGGGCGGTGGACTGCTCGTCGGTCTGGCCGCCGGACAGGAACACGATGCCCGGCAGGATCGCCGGCACGGTGGACTTCAGGCACATCACGGTGGATTCGGCCACCTCTTCGATACTGGCCTGCTCTTCGCAGCTCTTGCCGGAGATCACCATCGAGGCCTTCAGGATGGTGCCCTCGAGCACGACGTTCTGCTCATACAGCGCACCGAACAGCGAGCGCAGCGTGGCTTCGGTCACTTCGTAGCAGGTTTCGATGTCGTGGCTGCCGTCCATGATCACTTCCGGCTCGACCATCGGCACCAAGCCTTGTTCCTGGCACAGCGCAGCGTAACGCGCCAGCGCATGCGAGTTGGCCTCGATGCAGGTGCCGGACGGAATGTCTTCGCCGATATTGATGACCGCACGCCACTTGGCGAAGCGCGCACCCAGCGTGTAGTACTCCTCCAGACGCGCACGCAGGCCGTCCAGGCCTTCGGTCACCAGCTCGCCCGGCATGCCGGCCAGCGGCTGCGCGCCCTTGTCGACCTTGATGCCCGGGATGATGCCGTGGGCGGTCATGTACTCGGCGAACGGCACGCCATCCTTGGTCTTCTGACGGATGGTCTCGTCGAACAGGATGGCGCCGGAGATGTAGTCGCTCAGCTTGGGCGTGGTCAGCAACAGTTCGCGATAGGCGCGACGGTTCTCTTCGATGTTCTCGATGCCGACGCTGGCAAAACGCTTGGCGATCGTGCTGGTCGATTCGTCGATGGCGATGATGCCCTTACCCGGGGCGACCATCGCCTGGGCGGTTTCGGCAAGCTGTTCGATGCTCATGTAGTTCCTGTGGCAGCTGCGGGGGAGAACGAAAGTATAGCGACGAAAGTCGTACACATTCCTTCACGGAATGCCTGCAACCGATTACACGTGCGTGCATGACAGGATGTGTGGTGCTGCTCGCACGCGGGAATCGGGAATCGGGAATCGGGAATCGGCAAAGCCGAGCATGGTGCGCGGCATGGCGCTTGCGCTGCTGGGATGCATATGGCTGCAGTGACTGCGCTGGCGCGTTGATACCGAGCCATGCGTGAGTTAGCTGGCACCTTGAGGGTTGGCCGCGTTGCTGCTTCGTCTGTCGCCACAGAGCTGCGCCTGCGGCATGACTTACATCGTGGACAGCGTCTTGTTCCGCCATAACCAGCACCGTTGCAACAGCGCGCGTGTGAGGTGGTGGGCATTGGGTACTCGCCGGATCCGGCCGTTGACCAACGATCCGGCGACGCCCGGGCGCACCCGGGCGCGACGGGCTGTATCGGGCATGCCCGTCGCGCCCGGGTGCGCTCCTACGTGTTGCTGGCGCGCGCCCAGCGGCCAGGTCGCCACATCGCACGACGGCGGCCCTGGGGCCGCCGTCGTGTGGCGCGTCTGTTCCGGCTCAGGTCATGCGCCGGATGCGGTCGACAGGCGTTACAGCTCGCCCAGACCGGTGGCGCGGCCGTCTTCGCCCACTTCCAGCAGGCGCAGCGTGTTGGTGGCGCCGTGGGTTTCCATGTGCTCGCCACTGGTAAAGACCACGCGGTCGCCAGGCCCCATGCGCTCGTTCTCCACCAGCAGGCGGATCGCCGCACGTGCGGCCTCGCGCGGGGTCAGGCCGCGGCTGTCGAAGCTGATCGGGAACACGCCACGCATCATCGCCATCTGGCGGCGTGCGCCATCGTGACGGGTGAAGGCGTAGATCGGCATATTGGAGCGGAAGCGCGACAGGAAGCGCGGCGTGCCGCCGGATTCGGTCAACGCCACCACGCCGCCCAGGCCGATGTGCTCGGACAGGAACATGGTCGCCATCGCAATCGCCTGGTCGGCGCGCTGCAGATTGCGTTGCGCCGCTTCGAAGTCGGTATCGAACTCGAACTGGTGTTCGGCCCCCAGACAGATGCGCGCCATCGCTTCCACCGCACGCACCGGGTAGGCGCCGGCGGCGGTCTCGGCCGAGAGCATCACCGCGTCGGTGCCGTCGATGACCGCGTTGGCCACGTCCAGCACTTCGGCGCGGGTGGGGATCGGGCTTTCGACCATCGACTGCAGCATCTGCGTGGCGGTGATCACCACCTTGTTCTGCGCCAGCGATTCGCGAATGATCTTCTTCTGCAGGCCCGGCAATTCGGCGTCGCCGATTTCAACGCCCAGGTCGCCACGCGCCACCATCACCACATCGGAGGCTTCGACGATCTCGACCAGGTTTTCGATCGCCTCGGTGCGCTCGATCTTGGACACCAGTTGCGCATCGCAGCCATGCTGCTGGGCGATCTGACGTGCGTCGTGCATGTCCTGCGCGTTACGACAGAACGACACCGCGATGAAGTCCACGCCGATCTTGGCAACGATGCCGATCAGTTCCTTGTCGCGTTCGGTCAACGCGCCTAGCGACAGACCACCGCCCTGCTTGTTGAGGCCCTTGCGGTCGGACAGCACGCCATCGTTCAACACCTTGGTGACGATGCGCGCGCCCTGCACATCGGTGACCTGCAACTGCATCAGGCCATCGTCGAGCAGCAGGACGTCGCCGGCGGTCACGTCCTGCGGCAGACCCAGATAGCTGACGCCAACCTGTGTCTGGTCGCCAGCCGGCGCGTTGGCATCGGCCACCAGGTCGAAGCGATCGCCCATGGTCAGCTTGATCTTGCCTTCGGCAAAACGTTCGATACGGATCTTCGGGCCCGGCAAGTCGGCCAGGATGCCGACTTCGGCACCGACGCGGGCCGCAGCGGCGCGCACTTCGGCGGCACGCTTGGCCTGGCCGGAGGGGTCGCCATGGCTGAAGTTGAGGCGCACCACGTTGACGCCCGCCTTGAACAGCGTATCCAGCACACCGGGCGCATCCGTTGCCGGTCCGAGGGTGGCGAGGATCTTGGTGCGGCGTTGACGTTCTTTCATGATGGCCTCCCTGTAAAAGCCGCGAAACTTAACACACACGTCACGTACCGAGGATGGCATTGCGGCATAGCCTTCCTCCGATTCCGGCATGTCTTACAGACAGTGCGGGACAGTACGTACGCCTGCGCCCGCGCTGCCATGAGCAAGGCGAACGGTCGCCACCCTAACCCGGCAGCGGTGAAGCGTGTTCTGCGCGCTGCGAACCGCATTTGCAGGCGCGTCGACCAAGCGAACGCAACGGCCGACGCGAACTGCTCATCACTGAAGCAACGCCGCCAGTTCAGCCGGCGTGCGTGCCAGCGCACCGGCGCCGGCGGTGCGCAGTTCGCCCTCGTCGCCAAAGCCCCACAACACGCCGATGCTGTGGATGCCGTGGTGATTGGCGCCATCGATATCCATGCGCCGGTCGCCGATCATCACGCAGCCGGTCTTGTCGATCTGCAAACGGCGCAGCGCTTCGGCAATGAGGTCCGGCTTGAAGCGACGTTCGCCGTCTTCGCTGGCACCGATCACCTCCTCGAAGCACGCGCCGAAGGGCAGATGCTCGACGATGCGCCGCGCATAGCGCTCA
Organism: Xanthomonas sp. DAR33341; assembly: GCF_003992815.1. NCBI lineage: Bacteria > Pseudomonadati > Pseudomonadota > Gammaproteobacteria > Lysobacterales > Lysobacteraceae > Xanthomonas > Xanthomonas sp. DAR33341. The sequence goes on from NZ_QEYV01000035.1 coordinate 58,031, forward strand.
TTCTTCGAGGTCACCACGGCCAGGCGATGACCGGCGCGCTGCAGGCCGGTGACAACCTCGCCGATGCCGTCGAACACGCTGAGTTCTGTCCAGCCCACCGCGTCGTAGCGTGCGCGGTAGAGCCCGAGCGCGCGCTGCACCAACTCCGGGTCGTCCGTAAAACACTCGGTGAAGCTATCGCGCAACGGCGGGCCGATCCAGGCGCGCAAGGTCTGCGCCGACGGCCGCGGCTGGCCGAGTTCGTCGAAGGCATGCACGATGCTGGCAACGATGCCCGGCTCAGAATCGACCAGCGTGCCGTCCAGATCGAAAAACAGCGTGGCTGCACTCACTGACCGCGGGCCTGGAGTGCGGCCACCGCCGGCAAGGTCTTGCCTTCCAGAAACTCCAGGAACGCACCGCCGCCCGTGGAAATGTAGGTGACGTCCTGGGCGATGTCGTATTTGTCCACTGCGGCCAGGGTATCGCCACCGCCAGCGATCGAGAACGCCTTGGAGCTGGCGATCGCGCGCGCCAGGGTTTCGGTGCCGTGGCTGAAGGACTCGAATTCGAACACGCCCACCGGACCGTTCCACACCACGGTACCGGCACTGGCGATCAGTTCGGCGTAGCGCTGCGCGGTTTGCGGGCCGATATCCAGGATCAGATCGTCCGCGTCGACCGCGTCCAACGACTTCACGCTGGCTTGCGCATCGGGCAGGAACTGCTTGGCAACGACCACATCGGTGGGCAGCGGAATCTCGGCGCCACGCGCCTTGGCATCGGCCACGATCCGGTTGGCGGTCGGGATCAAATCCGGCTCGTTCAACGACTTGCCCACGGCATGCCCGGCCGCGGCGATGAAGGTGTTGGCGATGCCGCCGCCGACGATCAGCTGGTCGACCTTGTTGACCAGGTTGGACAGCAGCTCCAGCTTGGTGGACACCTTGCTGCCGGCCACGATCGCCAGCAAGGGCTTGGCCGGGTTGTCCAGCGCCTTGGCCAGGGCGTCGAGTTCGGCCATCAACAGCGGGCCGCCTGCGGCGACCGGCGCGAAACGGATCACGCCATGCGTGGAGGCCTGCGCGCGGTGCGCGGTGCCGAAGGCATCCATCACGAACACGTCGCACAACGCGGCGTACTTGCGCGCCAGCGTCTCATCGTCCTTGCCCTCGCCGACATTCATGCGGCAGTTTTCCAGCAGCACCACCTGGCCCGGCGCGACCTCCACGCCATCGACCCAGTCGCGCACCAGCGGCACGTCCACGCCCAGCAATGCGGCCAGACGCGTGGCAACCGGCGCCAGCGAATCTTCTTCGGTCCAGCTGCCTTCCTTGGGGCGGCCCAGGTGCGAGGTCACCATGACGGCCGCACCTTTTTCCAGCGCTAGCTTGATGGTGGGCACCGAGGCGGTGATGCGCTGTTCGGAGGTGATCTGGCCGTTGTCGATCGGCACGTTGAGATCCTGGCGGATCAGCACGCGCTTGCCGGAGAGATCGAGGTCGGTCATGCGGACAATGGACATGGGCTCAGCTCGTTCGGTCTAGGAAGGGGGAGTGGGGAATGGTCATGCAGAAGCACCCAGCAGACGCGCCGGTGCAAACATGTGAGCGCTTTGCCTCAGCGGCAACTGGCTGTGGATGGCCATCGCGATGTCGTTGCGCCAGCGGGCGGATCGCGTGGCGCCCTTTACCCACCATGCGCGGGGCCGCCAAGGCGGTTGGCGAGGCGCGGGATGCTTGGTCGAACACGACGGGCAAGACGGCTGCCTTGGTCACGGGGGACGCCCATTGTCCGACCTTCGCGCCGCAGCGGCAAACCGCCGTGCGAAGCGGTCGCAGTCAGCCGTTGCGATCGGCCGACGCACTACGCAATAGGCTCACCGCGAAACCGCCTACCAGCAAGGCGCCACCGACCAACAGCCCCCACAGCAGCCAACGCTTCCAGTCGCGCGGCGTGGCAGCCGGCTGCAGCGCGGCCTCGCCTGCCAGCGGCTGTGCCTGCGCAGCCAGACGGGCCTGCGCCGGCTGCCACTGTGCGCCGCGTTCGCGCCGCAGTGCCTGCAGCATTGCGCCCAATGGTGCGTCGGTGCGCTGCGCACGCGCACTGCCGGCCACCAGCGCATACGGCGGCTGGCCCTGCGCAAGAAACATCAGCCGCTCCGGCTGGTACCCGACGCGCAGCATCGGCACGGCGGTGCTGCGCCCCTGCGCGGCGACCAACCGCCATTGGCGATCGCGCACGGGCGCAGACAGCAGTTGCGGCGGCGACGCGGCGGCCGTGCCCTGGCCCAGTCGATACGCCAACCATGGGCCGGCACGCTGCAGCCACGGCGCATCGTCGGTATCGCGACTTGCCACGATCCACTCGACCGCCTCGGCCTGACTGCCGCCGACATCCAGTTGGCTGATCGGAAAACGACCGGGCAAGGCATACACCAGCGCTGCATCTTTTGCGGTGCCTGGCAAGTCCAGCCACTGTTGCGGCGTGGACATGGCGATGCCATCCAGCTCCGCCTCGACCACGCGCAATGCCGGCAACTCGCCCGATGCAGTGACCAGGCGCAAGTAACGCGTACCATCGTCCAGGGCGATACGACGCTGCTGCAGTCGCTGCGCCTGATTGTCCAGCGCCATGACCGTGGCGTTGGAGGCGAGCACGCGCCAGTCGCGCAGATCGTCGCTGCCTTCCACGCGCACCTGGGCCTGCACCGGCATGTCGCCCTCCCAATCCAGCAACAGGGCACGCGGGCGATCGCGTAGCGCGCTGGCATCGATCAACCAGCTGACACCCTGGCCCGCCGCGACAGCCCCGGTCGCAAAGCGGCCTTCCAGGCGGCGCACCGCACCACTGGCATCGCGCTCGGCAATCAACTGCAGGTCGCCACTGGCCGGCGCCGCACCAGCCGGTAGCGCAAACAGGGGCAGGCGCTGACGGCGTACCGCAGCCGCCGGCGCTGTATCCATCGGCAGCCAGGCGGTGGGCAGCTCTTGTCCATGCGCGTCGATCACCGTGACATCGCGCAGCGCCGCGTCGTGCGCGGCGCGATACACCGCCGCATTCAAGGTCACCTGATAGAGGCCGACATCCGAGCCGGTCATCTGCAGCGGCCACTGCTGGCGGTAGTCCTGCCGCACATCGCTGGCCTGCGCCAACATCGGCACCATCAGCAGTAGCGCCCATCGCATCGCTTTCATTCCCGATCCTTTTCGACGCCGTTCTCTTGGACAGCATGACCTTCGGTCGCAACCGCACGCGGCGGTGCCGGCGCCAGATAGCCCACCACGGTGCACAACAGGCCATAGGCCATGAACGAGCCGATGCCGAGTAAGTTGCCCAGATGCTGGCGGTCGACCAACACCAACTTCGCCAGGACCAGCCCCATCAGCAACGCGCCGCCCAGCCACAGCCCGCGTTGCCCACGACGCGAACCGATCACCCAGCCCAGCACGCCGAGCACGCTCCAGACGATGGTGAGGCTGGTCTGCGACAAGGTGGCGCCGATCAGCGCCGAATCCCACGGCACACCGCCCCAGTGATGCACGCTGTGCAAGGTACTGCCGGTGATCAACGCCCACCCCGACACACCCAGCGCACTTACGCGCCAATGCTGCAGCAATGTCGGCGCGGGTGCCGACCAGGCCCAGCGCGCAAGCAAGGCCAGGACCACCAATTGCGCCAGCTCGGCGGGATTGAGCAACGGCAGCCATGGCAACGGTGCAGCGCTCACCGGATCCAGCAATGCGAGCAGCCAGCCGAGCCCCAATACCGCGAACACGCAACTCAGCAACGCGTTGCGTGCAGGATCGAAGCCGGTTCCCTGCGGCCAGGCCAGCCATGGCCAACGCAACAACCCCAGCGTCGCCACCAGCAACCACGGCGCCGCCAGCAAGGCGCAACGCCAGCCATTGGCCAACAAGAACGCATCGGCCAGCCAGGCCGCGCCCAACGAGACGACCAACGGCCACAGCAGCCACCAGATGAACTGCGCCGCCATCGCGCCAGCGCCTTGCTGCGTGCGCAAGCACCACAGCGCACGCGCGCCCGCCACCGCAAACACACCCCATGCCAACGCGCCCCAATGCGCGAATGGCTGGGTGTGCGCTGCGCCTTGCCACAGCGCCAATGGCGCCGCCAGCGCCAGACCGGACATCGCCGTCCATACCAGCGCCGCTGCAGGACGGCGCCGATGCACTTCGGCCGCCAGCCATACACTGAGTGCGACCAAGCCCAGCAGCAGATCCGGCTCGCTGCGCAGATCGGCAAAACGCAGGATCTCGTGCACGCCGCACAGCGTCCACCAGCCCAGTCCCCACAGATATGCCAGCAGCGCACGCCGCCGATGTCCTGCATCGCGCAGGAACCAGGCGCTGGCCCAGCCGGCCAGCGCCAGCAGTACGGTACTCATGCAGGTTGCGTTGGCCACCGCGACCGCATCGTGGCGCCAGGCATCCACACCGAACGCGACACCCACCGCCGCAAACACCTGCAGCGCGACACCGCTGACCTGCGAGATCCGCCGTTGTTGGCGAAGCCCCAGCCACAGCAAACCGACGCCTTCCAGCGCAAACACGCTCGCAGTGGCACGTGCCGACAACGCCAGCGGTACGGCCAGGGTTGCGAACCCGACCGCCAGCATCGCGTGCGCCTGGCCCAGCAAGCGCGTGGATGCGCGGCGCAGCAGCCAACTGCCCAGGCCCGCGTACAACGCTGCCACCGCCACCGCGCACAACGCCAGTGGCAGCCGATCGCCCTCGAGCAGGCGCGCCTGTAACGCGAAGGCCACCAGCGGCGTTCCGAACAACAGGCTGCCATCGATGAGCCTGCCGGCACTACCGTCGCCGCGGCGCGCATGCAGGACCGGAATCGCCACGTACATGGCGAAGAACAGCAACAGGAACGGCTCGGTCGTGGCGAATTTTGCCGGGGAGTACTGCAGCGCTCCCCACGCGGTGCCGATGCCGAAGGTGAAAGCAAACCCCAGCAGGTTCAGCACGCGCCACGGGCGTGTCCATGCAATCGACACGATGCCGGCGTTGAGTACGGCGTAGTACGAGAACAGCGCGACATGGTTGCCGCTGCCGGTAGACAACCAGATCGGCGCAAGAAAACCGGCCAGCACGCCCAGCACCGCCAATGTGCGCGAATCCTGCAGCACCGCCAGCACGCACATACCTGCGATCAGCACCACGCTGATGCCAAGCGCCGTTCCGGCATCGAGCAAGCCGTACAACTTGAAGGCTGCGAACACCGTCAACAACAGGCCACCGATGGCGCCGCCCTGCAACGCCAACGCAAACCCCGGCCGCTGCGCGCGCTGCGTCCAACCGAAGATCAGACCGGCCAATGCCAGAACGCTGATGCCGGCCAAGCGCAGCTCGATCGGCATGCGCATCCAGCCCTGATCGCTGGCGTACTTCAACAGCGACGCCACGCCGGCCAACAAGACCAGCATGCCGACCTTGACCGGCACATTGCCCTCGGTGAACCAACGCTTCAAGGCGCTGGCCATGCGCGCCATGGCGCTGGGCGCGGCCGGAAGCCGAGGCGGTTGCGGTTGTGCGGATTGCGGTTGTGCGGATTGCGGTTGCGCCGACTGGGCGCGCGTCGCCTGCGCTTGCGCGCTGGGACGTTCCGACGTCGCGCTTGCACTGCCCGCCATCGCATCTGCAGGTGCCTGCGCCGGCAAGGGCGGCGGCACCGCCGAGGCAGACCCACCAACCGCCTGGTGATCCGCAGCCAGCGCAGGCGAGCCAACGTCCTGACCCGCTGCAACGGACGCGCGGTACCCAGGCAGATCGCTGTCGGCGACGGCGCCCGGACCAGCGCCTACATCGGACGCCACGTCCGGTTGCTCCCACGCCCTGCCCTGCGCGTCCGCGGGTGCTTGCGCCGGCGCATCCGCAGGCCCGGCACCACTGCTCTGCCACTGCGCAAGCCGCTGCTCCAGCGCCGCCACCCGTCGCCGCAGCCCGGCAATCCACACCAGCGCGATCACCACACCCACCGGCACGGCGAGTAGCACCAGGGCCACCAACACGATTATCGTTTCCAACGCAGCAATCCCCGAGCCGGCGTCCAGCCGAATGCGCGCACCATACAGCCTCGGGCTGCGGCTGGGCAGACAGTCTCTCGCTCAGACGATGGATGAAGCGTCGGAAAGCTGCAGTCGCATGCGTGCTTGCGCGCATCCCTCACACAAGAAAACGCCCGGAGAACCGGGCGCTTTGAACGGTTATTCGCGGTAACCGCTATCGTTCTTGTTATGGATGATCCAGATCAGGTTGCCGCCGGTCCCCATCGACTTGCCAGCGAACACCAGACGTCCCTGGCCCTTGTAGGCCATTTCGTAACGGTAGCGGTCGCCACCGAAGAAGAACGGGATAAATGCCTTGCCGGTCACGTAAGCACCCTGGTCGTCCGGCTGACCAATCAGGTCGGTGACCTGCTTCATCGGCATGCCGATTTTCAGCTGGGTGAACTTGCTGCCAGGCGCTGGCTTGCCGGTGATTTCGCCTTCGTAATCGTTGATTCCCTTGACGGTCTCGCCGTAGCCCGCCTCGACATCGGACGACTTGATCACCTCACCATCGGCATTCATCCAGGCCGGCGTACCGGTCTGCTTTGTTGCAGCCCAACTGTTGGACGGCACGGAAAACGCAACAACCACACTCAGCGCCAAGGCGCCTGCCAAAAACTTATTCATCACTCTTCTCTCGATCCATGGAGTTCCCCGATCCTTCGTACACGACACGGGAACGGCCGCCGTGCGCGCGAATTAGCGCACGTGAGTCCAGCAAAGTCCACTTCCGGGCAGCCACCGAAGGCGCCGCAGTGCAAGAAACGCAACATCCATCGCCGACAAATGAAAAGCCCCGGCATGCCGGGGCCTGTTTCATCACTGCGCCAGAAACTTACTTGGCGACAACCCGCACCATCTCCAGGCACTTGTTGGAATAGCCCCACTCGTTGTCGTACCAGGACACCAGCTTGACGAAGGTGGAGTCCAGCGCGATGCCGGCGTCGGCGTCGAACACCGAGGTGCAGGTTTCGCCGCGGAAATCGGTGGCCACCACCTTGTCTTCGGTATACCCCAGCACACCCTTCAGTGCGCCTTCGCTCTGTGCCTTCACTTCGGCGCAGATTTCGGCGTAGGTGGCCGGCTTTTCCAGCTCGACAGTGAGGTCGACCACCGACACGTCGGAGGTCGGCACGCGAAAGCTCATGCCGGTGAGCTTTTTGTTGAGCTCGGGGATCACCACGCCCACGGCTTTGGCGGCGCCGGTGGAGGACGGGATGATGTTCTCCAGGATGCCGCGGCCGCCGCGCCAATCCTTGTTGGACGGGCCGTCCACGGTCTTCTGCGTCGCAGTGGCCGCATGCACGGTGGTCATCAGGCCGCGCTTGATGCCCCACTTGTCGTTGATCACCTTGGCCAACGGCGCCAGGCAGTTGGTGGTGCACGAGGCGTTGGAGATGATCGCTTCGCCCTTGTAGGTCTTGTCGTTGACGCCGTAGACGAACATCGGGGTGTCGTCCTTGGACGGCGCCGACAGGATCACTTTCTTGGCACCTGCATCGATGTGCTTCTGTGCGGTTTCCTTGGTCAGGAACAGGCCGGTGGACTCGATCACCACGTCGGCGCCGACGGCGTCCCACTTGAGGTTGGCCGGGTCGCGTTCCTGAGTCAGGCGGATCTTCTTGCCGTTGACGATCAGCGTGTTGCCGTCGACCGAGACGTCGGCCTTGAAGCGGCCATGCACCGAGTCGTACTGCAGCATGTAGGCCAGGTAGTCGGGCTCGAGCAGGTCATTGATGGCCACGATCTCGATGTCATTGGCGAAGTTCTGCACCGCAGAGCGCAGCACGTTGCGTCCGATGCGACCGAATCCGTTGATGCCAACCTTGATTGCCATGTTCACTAGCTCCTGCGACCGCGACAGCGCGGCGGATGGAAAGGGGCTGTCATTCTAGCAGCGTCACTTGTTCGCAGCCGTGTTGCGGGCGGCGCGGATTCGGGATTCGGTAGCGGGTAGCGGGGCTCTGCGCCACGCTCTACGAGGAACCAACCCGCAGATGCGTTCGGTCCATCGGAGTGAGCGCGCATGAACGGTCACCGCGCACGTTACAGCATCGATGGCCGATCAATCACCGAGGACCTCATGCTTGATCGCATGCAGCGCCGTCATCCAACACACCGAAAGCCACCACACTCCATATATTTCAGCCACTTAAATTAAAATCGATACGCTGAAAGGCATATTCAACGCTATGCCGGACAGCAGCATTTCGGCATCCCGTGGATTTCGATACTGACCCTGCCTGCTGAGGCCCCCATCGATCACACGGAGATTCCCCATGCGTCGCACACTCTTCTCTCTGGTTCTGGCTCTGGCTGCCACCCCGGCGCTGGCTGGCGGCGTGATGCATTACACCGACAAGGCCAAGCTGCCGGCCGGCGGCGAAGAGCGCGAAGTCGCTGCGCTGTTCGACACCTGGAATGCGGCGCTGGCCACCGGCAACCCGCACAAGGTGGCCGACCTGTACGCACCGGACGGCGTGTTGCTGCCGACGGTCTCCAACGAAGTGCGCGCCTCGCGCGAACAGATCGAAAACTACTTCGAGATGTTCCTGACCAAGAAGCCGCAGGGCGTGGTCAATTACCGCACCGTGCGCGTGCTCGATGACGACAGCGCCGTGGATGCCGGCGTGTATACCTTCACGCTGACCGACAAGGCCGGCAACAAGAGCAACGTGCAGGCCCGCTACACCTTCGTGTACGAAAAGCGCGACGGCAAGTGGCTGATCATCAACCACCACAGCTCGGCGATGCCGGAAGTGGACACGCGCGCGGCGGTTGCCAAGGCCAAGTAATGCGGCGCGGACGACAGGCGCTGGCCGGGCAGGCTTGAAAGTGGCTCTGGCCGGCGCCATCCAGCAGGCAATCCTGACGATTGCGGAGCTGCACCATGCTGGGAATCGGCGCCTTCAAACAACGTCTGCCACGCCCGGGCGAAGCACTACCCGGGCGCGAGCAAGCGCTGCCGCTGCATAACACGCACCTGGTCAACGGCCATCCGTTGCGCGGGGAATTCACTGGTCTGGCCCAGGTGCAATTCGGGCTCGGCTGTTTCTGGGGCGCGGAACGCAAGTTCTGGAACGTGCCAGGGGTCTACACCACAGCAGTGGGTTACGCCGGCGGGCAGACGCCGAACGCGACCTATTCGGAAGTGTGTTCCGGGCAGACCGGCCACACCGAAGCGGTGCTGGTGGTGTTCGACGACCATGCGGTGTCGTTCGCACAATTGCTGCGTACGTTCTGGGAAAGCCACGACCCCACCCAGGGCATGCAGCAAGGTAACGATATGGGGACGCAATACCGTTCGGCGATTTACTGCACCACGCAGGCGCAGTACGACGCCGCGCTTGCCAGCCGCGATGCGTATCAGCAACAACTGACCGCAGCCGGTTATGGCGAAATCACCACGGAGATCCGTTTCCCGGCGCCCACGTTCTACTACGCCGAAGACGATCACCAGCAATATCTCGCCAAGCACCCCAACGGGTATTGCGGGCTTGGCGGCACGGGAGTGAGCTGCCCGATCGGGCTGGATGCCTGACGGAAAGGCGGGCCGGATTGAAACGCTGTCATCCACAAGATCGTGGCAGCGTGCCGATGGCCGACAGTGACCGGCAGCGTTATCACGATCAGGCACCGCATGGGAGTGCGTGCTAGGCAACTTGAATGGCTGCGTCGGAGACGGCGCGGCCATCTTTTTTGAGCGGAGGTCGCAACACACGCTGGTGATGGGGCGATACGTTTTTGTAAGGTGAATCGGCTCGGCGACGCTGTACAGCGAATCAGTGGTGTGAGTTGTTGCGGCGAGCGCCGCAGAAGACCGGGGCAGCAAATCATTGGAGGCTGCTCAGCGCGGGCAATTACTCCTGATGATTCGCCGCCAACGGTATGGAGACTCGATACAAGCAATCAGCACGGTAAGCCAGGACAGGGCATCAGCTGTACCGGCTTGAATCGGTTGGATCAAACGAATTCTCCGGCAAACATGCCGCGCAACTGGGCAAGCGTGTCGGTGCGCTCCGGATGCAATTGCCGCATGCACGCCAATGCGAACCCCACCGGGCTGGTGCCGGGTGCGGTGATGACGCCGTCGGCGCTGACGACCTTTTCGTGGCGATAGTGCGCAGCGCCTGCGTACGGCACCACGTGCTCCTGCAAGAAGGCCAGCGCGTTGCTGGTGTGCGCGCGCTCATCGAGCAGGCCGGCATAGGCGAAGGCGAGGGTGGCGCCGCAAATCGCCGCGACCGGGCGCTGCTGCTGCACGCGCTCGACAAGCAAACCGCTCAGCCCGGGAATTTCGCCGGCCTGCCAGCGTTCGCTGCCGGGCAGGATCCATAGATCAGCTTCGAGTGGCGCCAGATCGGAGAGGGCGAATTCCGGCGTGATGCGCAGGCCACCGATGGACTGCAGCGGTTGCCCGTCGATACTGGCAATGGCGACCTGGTCGCCGAACCATTCGCGTGCTGCCGGCAGCACCACGCCGATTTCCCAATCGGCCACGCCGTCGACCATCACCACTGCAATGTTTGCCATTGTCCGTTACGCCAGTTGAGGGAATCCGGATTCTAGGCAGTGCGCGCGCCGCGGGTGTAAGCGATATGTGGAGAGCAGGGCGTTTGGTCCAAGCGGCACACGGCGCAGGTGTGGCTTTGCTGGGCCGCGGTCTTCTGTCTGTCGTACAGACGCGCTGATATGCGGCTGCCGTTGATCCCGGCACAGCCGGCTGCGGAAGCGACAATCCCCCATTCACGAGCTGCCCGCATCCGTACCCGTTATCGCGACGCAGACCCGCTTGGCCGCACATCCCCATTTAAACCAAGCTCCAAAAACAACAACGCCCGCAGCCGAACAGCTGCAGGCGTTATGTGCAGAACAGGCTCGCTGCGTGATCAGCCAGCGAGTTTGTCGGCAATGGTCTTGCGCAGTGCGTGCAAGTCCTTGGCGAACGTGTCGATGCCGCCGGCCAGCTTCTCGGTGGCCATCGGGTCGGCGGCCAGGCCCGAAGCGAAGTTATCGCTGTCGATCGGGGTGAACTGGGCATTGTCGGCCTGGGCCGGGGAGAGCTTGCGCGGCAGCTCGCCGTGCTCGGCGTCGAGCTTTTCCAGCAGGTCCGGCGAAATGGTCAGGCGGTCGCAACCGGCCAACGCTTCGATCTGCGCGGTGGAGCGGAACGAGGCGCCCATGACCACCGTGGACGAGCCGCGCTGCTTGAACTCGTTGTAGACGGTGCGCACGAACACCACGCCCGGATCTTCATCGATGCTGGCCGGGGTCTGCCCCTGCGCCACGTAGTAGTCCAGGATCCGGCCCACGAACGGCGAAATCAGGAACACGCCGGCTTCGGCACAGGCCAGCGCCTGCGAGCGGTTGAAGATCAGCGTCAGGTTACAGTCGATGCCTTCTTTCTGCAGCTGCCGGGCGGCTTCGATGCCTTCCCAGGTCGCGGCGATCTTGATCAGGATCTTGTCCTTGGACACGCCGCGCTCGGCGTACATCGCAATGAACTTGCGCGCCTTGGCGATGGTGGCCTGGGTGTCGTGCGCCAGATCGGCGTCGACTTCGGTGGATACGCGCCCCGGCACCAGTTCGGCCAGCTTGACGCCCACGCCGATGGTCAGGCGGTCGGCGACTTCGTTGACGGTGGCGGTGCGATCGTCGCCGCCGTGCTCGCGGCCCCAGGCCAGCTCGCGTTCGATCAGGTCGGCATAGACCGGCAGATCCAACGCCTTCTTGACCAGGGTGGGGTTGGTGGTGCAATCGACCGGCTTCAGGCGCTTGATGGCGTCGTAATCGCCGGTGTCGGCGACAACGACGGACAGCTCACGCAGTTGGGCAAGCTTTGAGGGGGATGCAGTCATGCGGGTTCTCTCGAATCGTGGAACGGGTCGGGGATAGGACGCAGCGCGCTACGTTAGCGCGCTGCGCGCCGGAAGTCGCCCGCCGCTGCGGGTTGCTCGTGCACGGCAGTCACGCGCAGGCGCAGGTCGCGTCCGTCGGGCGTGCGCCAATCGATGCGCTGGCCAACCGACAGGCCGAGCAGCGCGCTGCCGACCGGCGCAAGCACCGAGATGCGTCCGTGCTGCACATCGGCTTCATGCGGATACACGAGGGTGAGCGTATGCCGTTCGCCATGCAACTGGTCTTCGCATTCGATGCGTGAGTGCATGGTGACGACATCGCCGGGAATCTGGTCGGGCGGCAGCACACGGGCGCGGCCCAGTTCGTCGCTCAGCGCAGTGGCGGCGGGATGCTTGTTGAAGCTTGGCGAATCGAGCAATGCCTCAAGCCGGGCAAGGTCGCGGCTGGATACCAGAATGGATGGCGGCAAGCCGCTGTGGTGTTGCGAAGTCATGGCAGTCTCCTGACGAATACGGCTTGCCGACATGGCAAGCGTCTCTGACAAGATGAGGGCGCCGGCGGCTGATCGCAATGCATGGATGTTGCGGACCCAAGGCACTGGCAAGGGCTGCCACGCAGGCGCTGCAGGCCTGGTGCAGCGAGCAAGCGCTGCGGTTGAGGCAATCGGAGGGTGAGGGCATAACGGCCGCTGCAAACGAGCCCGCTTCCACCGCATGCCGCAAACACCGCACTATCAGTCTCGAGCAAGCGAACCAAAACGCTGCTCGCAAATCGCATGGTCGCGTGGGCAGCGTGCTGCCGCCAGCCGCGTCCAACAGACAGCGGCGGATTGATGCGCAGCAAACCTGCGGGCAAGAGCGCTGCGCACAAACAAACAAAAAGCGACGCTCGCGCGCCGCCCAATTCCAAACCTCCAACCGGCACTCGAAGCGACCGCAACCGCGATACGCTTTTCCGATTTCCGATTTCCGATTTCCGATTCCCTAAGCCGCCACCGCCTTCGGTCCTGGCGCAGGCTGATCCAGCGTGAACAGGCTCTCGGGCAATTCCTTGAACAGCTGCGACAGCTGCTCCAAAAACGCGGTCATTGCCGAACTGCGCCGCCACGCCATCGCAATGCGGCGGCTAGGCTGCTTGTCTTCACGGAAGCGGATCAGGCGGATGTTTTCCGAGCGCGCAACAGGAGGCTTGACCGCCAGCAGCGGCAGCAAGGTCACCCCGACATTGGCCGCGACCATCTGACGCAGGGTTTCCAGACTTGTGGCCTGAAATTCGGATTTTTCCAGCGCGCCGGCCAGATGGCAGACATCCAGCGCCTGGTCGCGCAGGCAGTGGCCATCTTCCAGCAGCAACAGGCGCTGCTCGGACAAGTCGTCCAGGGTCATGCTGTCGTGGCGCGACAGCGGGTGGCTTTCCGGCACTGCCAGCACGAAGGGCTCTTCGAACAGGAATTCGGCATGCAGCTGGTCGTCCTGCAATGGCAATGCAAGCAAGGCGGCATCCAGGCGACCTTCGCGCAACTGGTGCATCAGCTGATCGCTCTTCTCTTCGATCAGCAGCAGTTCCAGACGCGGAAAACGCTCGCGGATGCGCGGTACCACATGCGGCAACAAATACGGGGCCAGGGTGGGAAAGATGCCCAGACGCACCGTGCCCGCTTCCGGGTCCTGGCTGCGGCGTGCGGCTTCCTTCATCTGTTCCACCTCGGCCACGATGCTGCGTGCACGCACGGCGGCTTCGCGGCCGGCCGGGGTCAGCATGACCTTGCGCGGTGCACGTTCCACCAGCGACACGCCGAGCTCGTCTTCGAGTTTCTTGATCTGGGTGGACAGCGTTGGCTGGCTGACAAAGCAGGCGGACGCCGCGCGGCCGAAATGCTTGTGGTCGGCCAGGGCTACCAGATATTTCAGGTCACGCAGATTCATATACAGCAGCCTTCATTGCGGTGACGGGGAACCACTGGCGCGTGTTGCAAGCTTAGCGCCCGGGTTGGCCGGGCGCTAAGCGGGCGCTTGCTTATGCGGCCTGGGCCACACTGTCGGCAGTGGCCGGTGCGCTGGTGCGGATCAGATGGTCGAATGCACCCAGCGCCGCCTTGGAACCTTCGCCCATTGCGATCACGATCTGCTTGTACGGCACCGTGGTGGCGTCGCCAGCGGCGAACACGCCGGGTACATCGGTCTGGCCACGGTCGTCGACGATGATTTCGCCGCGCGGCGACAGCGCCACCGTGCCGCGCAGGAACTCGGTGTTGGGGAGCAGGCCGATCTGCACGAACACGCCTTCCAGCTCGATGTGCTGGATATCGCCGCCGGTGCGGTCCTTGTAGACCAGACCGGTGACCTTCTGTCCGTCGCCGAGTACTTCAGTGGTCTGCGCGCTGGTGATGATGCGTACGTTGTGCAGGCTGCGCAGCTTGCGTTGGAGCACTTCGTCGGCGCGCAGCTTGTCGTCGAATTCCACCAGCGTGACATGCGCCACGATGCCGGCCAGATCGATCGCCGCTTCCACGCCCGAGTTGCCGCCGCCGATCACCGCCACGCGCTTGCCCTTGAACAGCGGGCCGTCGCAGTGCGGGCAATACGCCACGCCCTTGTTCTTGTACTGATCTTCGCCAGGCACGTTCATCTGCCTCCAGCGCGCACCGGTGGACAGGATCACGGTCTTGCTCTTGAGCGAGGCGCCATTAGCCAGCTTGATTTCGATCAGGCCATCGGCACCGGCCGGGATCAGCTGCTCGGCACGCTGCAGATTCATGATGTCCACGTCGTACTGGCGCACGTGTTGCTCGAGCGCGGCGGCCATCTTCGGGCCTTCGGTTTCCGGCACGGAAATGAAGTTCTCGATCGACATGGTGTCCAGCACCTGCCCACCAAAACGCTCGGCGGCCACGCCGGCGCGGATGCCCTTGCGTGCGGCATATACCGCTGCTGCCGAACCGGCCGGGCCGCCGCCCACCACCAGCACGTCGAACGCTTCTTTTGCAGCGATTTTCGCAGCGTCGCGCTTGGCGGCATTGGTATCCAGCTTGGCGACGATCTGCTCCAGCGTCATGCGGCCCTGGTCGAACAGCTCGCCGTTCAAGTACACGGTGGGCACCGACATGATCTGGCGGGCCTCTACTTCGTCCTGGAACCAGGCGCCATCGATGGCCACGTGCTTGATGCGCGGGTTGAGCACGGCCGCCAGGTTCAGCGCCTGCACCACGTCCGGGCAGTTCTGGCACGACAGCGAGAAATAGGTTTCGAACTGGTAGTCGCCATCCAGGTGCTGCACCTGCTCGATCAGCTCGGCGGCGGCCTTGGACGGGTGGCCGCCCACCTGCAGCAGCGCCAGCACCAGCGAGGTGAACTCGTGGCCCATCGGCAGGCCGGCAAAGCGCAGCGAGATGTCCTGGCCCGGCGTGGTCAGCGCGAACGAGGGCTTGCGCTGGTTGTCGTCGCGGTGGATGTCCAGGCTGATCTTGTCCGACAGCAGCACCAACTCTTCCAGCAGGTCGAGCATTTCGCGCGAGCCGGCACTGTCGTCGATCGAGGCGTTGATTTGAATCGGCCGCGTCACCCGTTCCAGGTAGGCGGTCAGCTGGGTCTTGAGATTGGCATCCAACATGGAGAACTCCTGGGAATGGGCAAGGGGAGGGCATGGCGTCGCTGCGCTGAGGCAGGTCGCCGGGGAGGAAGGGAGTGAACCGCAGCCGGCGCGAGGTCGGGGTGCGTGCTGGCGGCGGCTGGCGGGCAGCCCGGCACCGGCTCCGGTTCACCCCCGGCCCGACTGGGCCGGAGATGACAGCCGGCTTAGATCTTGCCGACCAGGTCCAGCGACGGAGCCAGGGTCTTGGCGCCTTCCTTCCACTTGGCCGGGCAGACCTGGCCAGGATTGTTGGCCACGAACTGTGCAGCGGTCAGCTTGCGCAGCGTCTCGGTGACGTCGCGGGCGATGGAGTTGTCGTGGATTTCCAGCGTCTTGATCACGCCTTCCGGATTGATGATGAAGGTGCCACGCAGGGCCAGGCCTTCTTCTTCAATATGCACGCCGAACGCGCGGGTCAGCTTGTGGGTCGGGTCGCCGATCAACGGGAACTGCGCCTTGCCCACGGCCGGCGAGGTTTCGTGCCACACCTTGTGCGAGAAATGCGTGTCGGTGGTGACGATATAGACCTCGGCGCCAGCCTTCTGGAAGGCGGCATAGTTGTCGGCGGCGTCTTCCACTTCGGTCGGGCAGTTGAAGGTGAATGCGGCCGGCATGAAGATCAGCACCGACCACTTGCCCTTCAGGCTGGCCTCGGTGACTTCGATGAAGTTGCCGTTGTGGTACGCATTCGCCTTGAACGGCTGGACCTGGGTGTTGATGAGAGACATTGAGTTTCCTCGTGCGGTAAAAGGGGGCGGGGGATGGAACAGGCGCCATGGTAGGCAGGATCGATAGATTCCTCAAATCGATTGATGGAATTACATAGATAGTCTTTGGCTATCGACTCGTCAGATGGCATCTGGCGCAATCGCGGTGCACGCCATCGTCGATAATGGTCAGCCGATGTTGCGTGTAGGTGAACAGCCCGTATGTCCGACGATCTCGCCGCCATTCCCGCCGATCAGCTGCTTCGCCGCGCCGGCGGGCGGATCGAACGCTGCGATGCCGAGGCACTGCTGCTGCACGCGCTGGGCCGCGATCGCGGCTGGTTGTTCATGCACGGGCGCGATGCGGTGCCTCTATCGATCGCGCAGGCCTTCGATGCCTTGGTGCAGCGCCGTGAGGCCGGCGAGCCGGTGGCCTATCTGACCGGCTCACGCGGATTCTGGACGCTGGACCTGGCGGTCTCGCCGGCCACGCTGATCCCGCGCGCCGATACCGAAGCGCTGGTCGAGCTTGCGCTGGAGCGCCTGGACACCCTGCCAGGCCGTCGTGTCGCCGATCTGGGGACCGGCAGTGGCGCGATTGCGCTGGCCATCGCCAGCGAACGTCCGCAGGCGCAGGTGATCGCCACCGATGCGAGCGCTGCGGCGTTGGCCATGGCCCAACGCAACGCCGACAGCCACAGCTTGCGCAATGTCGCGTGCCGCCTGGGCAGCTGGTTCGCGCCCTTGGCTGGCGAGACCTTTGACCTGATCGCCAGCAACCCGCCGTATATCGCCGCGCACGACTCGCACCTGCAGCAGGGCGATCTTCGCTACGAACCGGCCAGTGCGCTGGCCTCCGGCAGCGACGGGCTGGACGATATCCGCCTGATCGTGGCCGATGCGCCTGCGCATCTGCTGCCGGGCGGCTGGTTGCTGCTCGAACATGGCTGGGACCAGGGGGCGGCGGTGGCCGAACTGCTGGTTGCGCGCGGTTTCGCTGCGGTGGCCACGCATCAGGATCTGGAGCAGCGCGATCGGGTGACCTTGGGGCGCTGGTTGCCAGCTGCGGGCCAGGGCGGCTGAGCAACCGCCCGCGCGCTATTGTCGGGAGACGAGGGCCGCGCGTTCCGAAGCGGAGTACGCGCGTTCGATAGAGCGGTTGCGCGCATCGAGTGCGCTCGCCCGCCGGTAAGCGCAGAAGGTTGGGTGCGCTCTTCAGGGCTTGGCCCATCACGGCGAACCCTTCTCTTCGAATCGCATGGCGTTGCCCGTGTGCGTGCGCAGCTGCCGATACACTAGCGGTTTCCCGCAGGACCGACGCATGCGCACGCTCTATCCCGAGATCACGCCCTACCAGCAGGGCAGCCTGAAGGTCGACGATCGCCATACGCTGTACTTCGAGCAGTGCGGCAATCCGCACGGCAAGCCGGTGGTGATGTTGCATGGCGGCCCCGGCGGCGGATGCAACGACAAGATGCGTCGCTTCCACGACCCAGCCAAGTACCGCATCGTGCTGTTCGATCAGCGCGGTTCCGGCCGCTCTACGCCGCATGCCGATCTGGTGGACAACACCACCTGGGATCTGGTGGCCGATATCGAACGGCTGCGCACGCATCTGGGGGTCGATCGCTGGCAGGTGTTCGGGGGCAGCTGGGGATCCACGCTGGCGCTGGCCTACGCGCAGACCCACCCGCAGCAGGTCACCGAGCTGGTGCTGCGCGGTATTTTCCTGCTGCGTCGCTTCGAACTGGAATGGTTCTACCAGGAAGGTGCCAGCCGCCTGTTCCCGGATGCGTGGGAGCATTACCTCAACGCGATTCCGCCGGTGGAACGCGCCGACTTGATGTCTGCATTCCATCGCCGTCTCACCAGCGATGACGAGGCCACGCGTCTGGCTGCGGCCAAAGCCTGGAGCGTGTGGGAAGGCGCCACCAGCTTCCTGCATGTCGACGAGGACTTCGTCACCGGGCATGAAGACGCGCACTTTGCCCTGGCGTTCGCACGCATCGAAAACCATTACTTCGTCAACGGCGGTTTCTTCGAGGTCGAAGACCAGTTGCTGCGCGACGCGCATCGCATTGCCGACATTCCCGGCGTGATCGTGCACGGCCGCTACGATGTGGTGTGCCCGCTGCAAAGCGCGTGGGACCTGCACAAGGCGTGGCCGAAGGCGCAGTTGCAGATCAGCCCGGCATCGGGGCACTCAGCGTTCGAACCGGAAAACGTCGATGCCTTGGTGCGCGCCACCGACGGGTTTGCGTAAGCGAGTGCATGCGCATCGATCAGAGTTCGCTTTGGTCGATCGGCATGATCACTCTGCCGGACGCGCTGAGGTGCGATGACATACGCATGACGTGTCGGAGCGCGCTTGCGCGCGACGCGGCGTTACCGGTAACGCTCCATCGCGCGCAAGCGCGCTCCTACTGATTGCAGATGTTCAACGCGGCTGCGATGCAGCCGCCAAACGCTGCTGCTGCTCAACGCACCAGCAAGGCATCCGCCAGCGGCGGCAGAATGCGCGCCAGGCGCGCTGCCCAGGCCTGTTGCCCGGCCGCGTCGGCAATCAGGTCCTGGCGGATTTCCAGTTCGACATGCAGCAGGCCGCGGCCTTCGCCATACACCGGGATGGCGTAATCGGTGGCGTCGCTGACCGCATACGGCTGGTTGTCGCCCACCACCAGGTCGGGTTCTTCACGCAGCGCCTGCAACAGGCGATGCGCCAGCCGCGTATCGCGGTGGTAGAGCACGCCGGCATGCCAGGGCCGCGCGTTTCCGGCCATGACCGGGGTGAAGCTGTGCATCGACACCAATACTGTCGGCTGATTGCGCTGTGCACGCGCCTCCAGTTCGGCCGCGATACGTGCGTGATACGGCGCGAAGATCGCATCGATGCGCTGCTGCCGGTCGCTGTCGGTCAGCTGCTGGTTGCCCGGAACCAAGGTGCCGTCGCTGACCGCCGGCATCAGGCTGGGTGCGTCGTGCGGACGGTTGCAGTCGATCACCAGGCGCGAATACGTCTGCGCGATGGCGAACGCATCCAGCGCCTCGGCCAGCAGCCGCGTGACCTGCGCAATGCCGATATCCCAGCCGATATGACGGTCCAGTTCGTATTGCGGCAGGCCCAGGTCGGCCAGTCGGGCCGGCACGCGCTGGCCGGCGTGGTCGGCGATCAACAGCCACGGCGATGCGGCCTGCGCGTTGTGCACGGCGAACGGCGCCGGATCGTCGGTACTGAGCAATGGTTCGGTGGCTGCGTCAGCCACGCGGGGTGCCGTCCAATGCATGATCGACCAGATACAGGCCGGCCCACAGCTTGGGGTCCATCTGATAGCCCTCGGCCATCTTCTGCACCAGCCAGGCGCCGACCTGCGCGCGCGGGATTGCATGCACGGTGATGTCTTCGCTGGCATCGCCGCCGCCATCGCCGACCTTGCGCAGACCGGTGGCACGCACGAAGGCGATCTTCTCGCTGCTGGCACCGGCCGAGGTGGGGCCGATCATCAGCACTTCGGCATGCTCGGCGGTCCAGCCGGTTTCTTCTTCCAGTTCGCGAATGGCCGACAGTTCGATCGATTCATCGGCATGCACGTCGCCCACCAGCCCGGCCGGCATTTCGATGGTGCGCGCCTGCAGCGGCACGCGGAACTGCTCGACGAACAACATCGCATCGTCCGGCGTCACCGCCACGATGATCGCCGCCAGGCCGCCGGCATGCACACGTTCGGAGTATTCCCAGGTGCCACGCACGACCATGCGCTGGTACTTGCCTTCGTAGACCACGGTGGGCGGGGTGTCGTGTCGGTTCATGGGCGGGGACCTTGTGCCAGGGAAACGGGAGGAAACGGTGCGGGCACGCCGGTGCTGGCGGCCAGCAGACGGCGCCGGGTGAGCGGGCCGAAGCGCAGGCTCTCGCACAACCCGGTCAGCATGTCCGCATCGGCGTGCGCACGCGTGAAGCCGGTCTGGGTGAGCGCCAGCGGCGCGTCGAGCGCGATGGTGGTGAGCTGCCGCCACAGCAATGCGTGTTCGCGCTGTTCGCGCAGCCGCACCGCCATTTGCGCCGCGCCGCGCAGGCGCAGGAAGGGGATTTCGTCGATGCGCTCCAGCAGCGCATCCAGGCTGCCGAAGTGCGCCAGCAGCACTGCTGCCGATTTGGCGCCGATGCCGGTCACGCCGGGAATGTTGTCGATGGCATCGCCGCATAACGCCAGATAGTCGGCGATCTGGTGCGCATGCACGCCATGGCGCGCCTTGACCCCGTCCATGCCCCAGCGCTGGTTGCGCGCGTAGTCCCACTGCTCGTCATGCTCGAGCAATAACTGCGACAGGTCCTTGTCGGCCGACACGATCACCCCGCGCAAGCCGTGCGCCCGCACGCTGTGCAGCGCGCTACCGATCAGGTCGTCGGCCTCGTAATCGCGGTGGGCCAGCACGCTCAGCCCGAGCGCTGCGCACAACGCCTTGCAATGCGCGAACTGGCGGCGCAGCGCATCCGGCGCAGGCGTGCGGTTGCCTTTGTAGGCCGGGTAGATCGCATGCCGGAAGCAGCTGTCCAGCGCTTCGTCAAAGGCAATGGTGATGTGCTGCGGATCCTCGCGTTCGAGCAGGTCCAGCAGAAACCGCGCAAAGCCGTGCACCGCATTGGTCGGCCAGCCCTGCGCATCCTGAAATTCGTCCGGGATGGAGTGCCAGGCACGGAACACGTACAGGCTGGCATCCACCAGATACAGCGGGGTCGGGCGCTGGATTGCCAGCGGCGCAGCGTCGAGCGGGTTGTTCGGCGTGGTCACGGGGTCCAGTCGCGCAGCAGCGCACGCGGGTCCGGGCGCTCGCGTTCGGGCACCTGCATGCGCGGCGTGCCGATGTGGATGAAGCCGGCGATGCGTTCGTTGTCTTCCAGGCCCAGGTAGCCCGTCACCGCCGGGTCGTAGGCCATCCACGCGCTCAACCACTGCGCACCGAAGCCGTGCGCCTGGGCGGCCTGCAGCAACGCAAAACAGACGCAGCCGGCGGTGAGCAATTGCTCCTGCACGGGCACCTTGTGCTCCGGGCGCAGCGAGGCGATCACCACGATCACCACCGGCGCGTCGCTGAAGCGTCCGCGTTCCTTGGCAAGGGTTGCCGGCGATGCCAGCGGGTCGGCGGCCAGGGTGCGCTCGGCAAGAAAATCCCCCAGCGCAGCCCGCGCCTCGCCGCTGATGCGCAGAAAGCGGAACGGCACCAGCTTGCCGTGATCGGGCACGCGCACCGCCGAGGCGAGCATGCGCAGCAAGCTGTCTTCATCCGGCCCGGGGGCGCCGAGTTGTTTGGAGGGAACCGAACGGCGCGCGTCCAGCGCCTGGAGCGAATACGGTGCGTGCATAAATCCGGGTCGGGGCAACGAGGCATTGAATTATAGACGGCCTCTTCCCAACGCCCGCCGCATCATGTCGGCGGGGGGCAGTGGCCCCTCTGCGATTCAACCTCCCGTGCCCATCCAGTGCGTTGTCCAATGACCCAGTTTGTTGCTACCGAACCGCTGCCCAGCCGCAATCCGGACCTGCTCGATCAGGTCCGCGAGGTGGTGCTGGTGCCGTTGGCCGACGCGTTTGTGAATGTGCAGGACGCGCTGGCCGAGGCGTTGTTCCGGCTGGCGGCCGACGCGGGCGCGGCGCAGAACGATTTCATGGAAGCGATCCAGGCCCTGCGCCAGCAACGCGAACCGATCACCGCACGCTTTCGCGGCCATCTGGCCAAGGCGTGGCAGGGGTTGGAATCCGGACGTCCGCTGTCGGCCGAGCGCACCCTCGCACGGGGCGCCGCCGGCCTGACCCTGCTGCCGGAGCAGGACCTGGACGTGCGCCTGGCGGTACGCAACCTGGCCGGCGCGCTGCAGCACCAGTGGCGGCCGGAGCTGATGCGGCTCAATCGGTATCTGGGTTTCATCGCCGGTGGGCTGCGCATCGATGGCGACAGCAATCCGTTCGGGCCGGAGCATCTGGGCGTTGCGCTGTACGAGGCGTTCCAGGGCGTGACCCTGGCCCCCAAGGTGCATCTGGCGGTGATCAAGGTCTGCGAGCAGCAGCTGATGGCGCGCGTCGGCCAGCGCTACGGCGAGCTGGAACAGGCGCTGGCCCAGGTCGCGCGGCTGCGCGAGCTGCCGCAGGCACGCCAGCGTCAACGCGGTATTCCGCGCCAGGACGCCGCCGCCAGCGACGAGAGCGCCGAGGCGCCGGACTGGATCGCACGCTTCTTTGCAGACTGGTCGGGCGGGCAGGGCGCACTGGTCGGCGCACAGGTGATCGATGTGCATCTGCGCAGCGACCGCGAGGTGCTGCCGGCGGGCCTGCACCAGTTGCTGCAGCACGCACGCCGCCAGCGCGAGCCGGATGCCGCCACGTTGGCGCCGGGGCAGCAGCGGCTGCTGTCGCCGCGCGAGGTGGTGTCGGCGCTGTCGCTGCTGCAGACCATGCCCGGCGCCAGTTTCGAGGTCATCGACGGCACCCATCTGGGCCTGGCGCGCGGTTGCGCCAGCAGTTGATGCGCGCTGCCGCCTCGCTCGGCGTGGATCCGGCCACCACCCAGCTCAACCCCAGCGACGAAGACGCACTGGATCTGATTGCGCTGCTGTTCGAGGCAATCCTGCTGCAGAGCCATCTGTCGCGGCAGCAACGCGACATGCTCGGCCAGTTGCTGGTGCCGGTGGCCAAGATGGCGATGCTCGATGGCCACCTGTTCGTGCGCGATGGGCATCCGGCCCGGCGCCTGCTCAACCTGCTGGTGGACGCCTGCGACGGCAATGGCGGCGAAACCGCTGCCGAACAGGCCCTGCTCGCCCAGGTTGCGGCAGCGGTGGACACCGTGGTGCGCGACTTCGACGAGCATCCATCGGTGTTCCTGGCGCTGGAAGCCGAATTCGGTGCGCATTACGAGCAGTACCGGCGCCGGGTCGAAATCGCCGAGCGGCGCGCCAACGAATTGCAGCGTGCCGAAGAACGCCGCGAGCGTGCGCGCAGCATCGCCGCGCAGGCGCTGGCCGAGCGCTTGGCGCGCGGGCCGTTGCCGCCGGTGGTGGAACACTTTTTGAGCCGTGTGTGGCACCCGTGCGTGCAACAGGCCGCGTTGCGCTCCGACGGCGCCGGCCCGGCCCTGGACGCCGCGCTGGCGCTCGGCGACGCGGTGCTGCTGCAACTTGGCCGCGTGCACGGCGATGCCGCACTGGAAGCGCATCGTCCCCAGCTGCTGCAGGCCTTCACCCTGGCCGGGCTGGGGCAGCGCGAGGCCGAACAGGCCCTGCAGGAACTGCAGCGCGCGCTGCTGCCGACCCAGCCTGCGCCCGCTCCGGAAGCACTCGCGCCGACCCTGACCGCGCTGACGCTCGCGCCCAGCCCAGCCGACCCGGTGGCAGAGCCGCTGACGCCGATGCTGGATGCCACCGCACAGGTGGAATTCGACCGCATCACTGCAGATTTCTTCCGCGTCATGGCAATCGGCACCAGCCTGGACTTCATCGACCGCGAGGGCCGCGTGCAGCCTGGCAAACTGTCGTGGATCAGTCCGATTTCCGGGCGCCTGATGTTCGTCAACCGGCGCGGTGGGCGGCTGTGCGTTTCATCGCCGGAAGAGCTCGCGATGATGGTGTGGCTGGACCGCCTGCGCCTGCACCGCGACGACGACGCCTTCTATAGCGCGATGCAGGACGTGGTGGACGGGCTGGAAGCGCCCGCGAAGCTGAAGGCTTAACACCCGCAGGCGCAGAATGATGACCGGCAAGCTCCACCGCGATGTTGCGAGCTAGGATGGCCGCTTGACACGCAAACCCTGGGCGGTCACGAGTAAAGTGAGTAAGATGTCACACTTAACGGATGCGCGAACCGCCTACCATGCACAGGCGGAATTTGGGGCCGCGTCTGTTTTTTCTCGTTCGGAAATTTTCACGCCTGCAGAGGCGGGGAGCCTTTGCGCATGACTTTTCAGCCCAGTCCGTCGGGACATCCGGGCCGTGACCAACGCTTGCTCGAGCAGGCGCACGACGTTTTCGTGCCGGCGCTCGCGCAGGTTTTTGCTGCTGCAGTTGCGCATTTCGACGATGTGCTGTTCGACCGTGCCGAATCCGCTGGCGCCTCGCAGTTGCTGTTTCTCGATGGCATGCGCGAATTGCGCCGCAAGCGCGAAGAGGTCGCCCGCCAGTTCCGCCAACAGCTGGAAGATGGCTGGCAGGCCTTGGTGCTCGGCACGCCGTTGTCGGCCGAAGTGGTGCTGGCCGGCGACATGGGCACCGGCCCGCTGAGTCTGGTGCCCGAGCACGTGCTCGAATCGCGGCTGGCAGTGCGCAATCTGGCCACGGTGCTGTTGCGCGATTTCAAACAGGTGCTGGCACGGGTGGACCGCCGCCTGGGCTGGATCGCCGGCGGGCTGGAGTTGATGGCCGACACCAACCCGATTGGCCCCGAACATCTGGGCGTGGCGATCCACGAAGCTTTCGCCACCTGCGACCTGGCGCCGGAAGTGCGACTGGTGTTGATCAAGCTGTGCGAGCGCGATCTGGCCGAGCCGATCGGCAAGTTGTACGCACGCCTGGACGAAACCCTGGCCAAGGCCGGGGTGATGCCGGAAATTTCGCAGGCCAAGCGCGCACCGCCGCGCATGCAGTCGCGTGGCGAGATGCCGGAAGAGCGCGTCCAGGCCGAGCCGCATGGCGGTCACGCCGAGATGGGCGGCGACAACCAGGGTGATCAGTACGCACCGGCCTGGGCCAACCGTTTTCTTGACCGCTGGGCACATAGCCGCGGCCGCATGCAGGCCGCGACGCAACGCGGCCATGCCGATGGCGGCGGGGATGGCGGCATGGACGGCGAGGCCGACCATCCCGGCGGCAGCCAGGGCATGCTGCTCGAGGCGCTGCACGAATTGCTGCAACAGACCCGCAGCGTGCGCGACACCGCCGCGTCTGCCGCCACCGTCGCGGTAGGGCAGCAACGCCCGTTGAGCCAGCGCGAAATGATGTCGGTACTGTCGCTGCTGCAGGCCACGCCCAGCGCGACGCTGCAGGCGGCCATCGGCGACGACACCGAATCGCTTGCGCAGCGGTTGAAGAACGAGGTGCTTTCCAGCGCCACGCGACTGGGCGTGGACCCGGCCACCGCAAAACTCGACCCGATGGACGAAGATGCCATCGACCTGGTCGGCATGCTGTTCGATGTAATGCTGGACGAGCGCGATCTGGAAAATCGTTCGCGCGAAATGATCGGCCGCCTGGTGGTGCCGTTCGTCAAGGTCGCACTGCTGGACCGCAAGATGTTCGTGCAGAAGACCCATCCCGCGCGGCGCCTGCTCAACTCGCTGGCCGAGGCCTGCGAAGGCAACAACGGCGACAGCGCTGCCGAGCGCGTGCTGATGGGCAAGGTCGAAGAAATCGTCGACCGCCTGGTGGCCGAATTCAACGAAAATCTGGCGATCTTCCTCACCCTGGAAGAAGAATTCCGCGACTTCCTGTCGCAGCACCGGCGCCGGGTGGAAATTGCCGAGCGTCGTGCCACCGAAACCCAGCGCGGGCAGGAAAAGCTCGAACTGGCGCGCAGCCGCGCGCTGTCGGAACTGGAGCAGCGTGCGCCCGAAGGCGCGGGCCTGCCCAAGGCGGTGGACGACTTTCTGCGCCAGCCGTGGCTGCATCACCTGACCATGGCGATCCTGCGCGACGGCGAGGAAGGTCCCGGCACCATCGAGGCCCTGGCGGTGGCCGACGGCGTACTGGAAGAACTGGCCGAAGCGCGCCGTCATATCGTCGGCAAGCCATGGCTGCAGGTCTGGCAGCCGGCGTTGCACCGCGTGTTCGCAAGCGTAGGCCTGCACGGGGATGCGGTGGTGGTGGCGATCACCGCCTTGCACGACACCTTGCAGGCGATCGCCGAAGCGCGCCCGGAACTGGAAAAAGCCCTGCCGGAACTGCCGCAGGTCAATCTTCCCCCACCGGCTACCGAAAGCGTCAGCGTGGTGCTGGGTGCCGAAGCGGTCGCGCAGAGCATCGACAGCGCCGATGCCGAACGTTTCCGAGCGATGGATATCGGCACGTGGCTGGATTTTGTCGACAAGGACGGCAAGGTGCAGGCCGGCAAGCTGTCGTGGGTGAGCCCGATTTCGCAGCGTCTGCTATTCGTCAATCGACGCGGCGTGCGTTTCTGCGTCGCCTCGCCAGAAGAACTGGCGGTGATGGTGCGCCTGGGCCGCCTGCGCGAGCACATCAACGACGGCGCCTTCGACAGCGCCATGCAGGGTGTGATCGATCGACTGGATCCGTTGCAGAACAACAGCACGGTGCACTGAGCGGTCCCACGTGCGTATGTGATTCACGGCCGTGCGCTTTCGACGCTGCGGTGCAGGGCGCAAGTGGCTGGACCCATTGCACAACCGCGGTGCGGTGCGTTGAGCGATTCAAAGCGCGTGTGCGGCCGCCAGGCTGCTCGCTTCCCACCGCGCGATGCAGGCTGTGACCGACCTGCCGGCCCGATTACTTGGCGATGCAGTGCCTTGAGC
The DNA here is from genome assembly GCF_003992815.1 of Xanthomonas sp. DAR33341. Taxonomy (NCBI): domain Bacteria; kingdom Pseudomonadati; phylum Pseudomonadota; class Gammaproteobacteria; order Lysobacterales; family Lysobacteraceae; genus Xanthomonas; species Xanthomonas sp. DAR33341. The sequence continues at coordinate 84,797 of NZ_QEYV01000035.1, forward strand.
GATCCGGCGTGCGTGCATTTGCCGAGCGGCGCGGTGGAATAGGGAAAGCGCGTTCTGCGGTGCGAGGCCTTGCCACTGAGTCCATGCTGCTGAGGTGCTGCGCTCGGAGGCAGCTCACGCGCAGGACAGACACTGCAATTAAATAAATGAGCTGCGTCGCTTGTTTGCCCAAGACCTCATCGATGCGCGCTGCGATGAATGCTGCCTCGGGCTGCGGCCACAATGGCAGAGTTTCTCGTATTTCTTCAGATCATGCCGGCCCGATAAATTGCATCGCCCGCTCGATCACCGAGGTGTGGTCGACCATGCGGTTATGGCCTAGCCCTTCGGTGGTGAACAGCTGCGCGCCCGGCCACAGGCTGGCGAAACGCGCGCCTTCGTCCCACGGCGTTTCGCGGTCGCGACGGTCGTGGATGATCAGCGCCGGGCGATCGAACTGCGGCAGGCGCGGCGTCGCATCGAAATCGGAAAAGCGCTTGCCCGTCAGGTCTGCCAGCCAGTTTTCGAACGGTGCGAACGCGGCAGGCGCAATACCGAATGCGCGAAACTGGCGCTGCGCACTGGCGGCCGGCGCCAGCAACGGTGCGATCAGCACATAGCGCGCAGGGCGCCACACCGGGTCGTCGGCAAATACCACCGAGGCCGCGCCGAGCGAGTGGCCGATAAATGCGGCCGGGCGGCCGAAGCGGCTGCCGATGACACGCAACATTTTCACGAAATGCGGCATGTAGCTGATTCGTCCGCCGCTCAAGCCGTGCGCCGCCTGGTCGAACGCCACGACCGCATAGCCGAGTGCGCGCAACTGCGGCACCCAGGCCGCAAAGCGCAGCGCATAACTGGCCCAGCCATGCGACAGCAGCACATACCGCTGCTGCGCCGGATCGCCCCACTGGTACACGGCGATGTCGATGTCATCGATCCGCAGCGTGTGACGCTGCATGTCGGTCAATGTGGCCGCGATCGTGGCCGCCTGCCGGCGCCCAAGCGCTGCCGGGGTGACGAAGCGACGTGCCAGATAGCGGCCGGTGGGTCCAGGAGCCAACCGACTGGCGCCGGCCAGGGAGCCGCGTAACAGGCGCCTGCGCAGCGTGGCGATGGATGAGCTCATGAGGCATGTCCTGCAAGGAGAGGCGGCATCTAGTCGATGACAAGATGTGCCATCAGTCTGGTGGGCGTATCTTGTCAACGTCAAGATGGTTTGATCCACTGTTGTTTCCATAAGCGAAGCTGCCCATGCCGTCCTCGTCCGCCACTGCTGCCTACCACCACGGCGATCTGCCGGCCGCGCTGCGGCGGGCCGGCTGGGACTTGCTGGGCGAGTCCGGTTTACGCGGGCTTACCTTGCGCGCCTGCGCGCGCCGCGCCGGTGTGTCGCACGCCGCCCCCGCGCACCACTTCGGCTCGCTGGACGGGCTTTTGGCGGACGTGGCGGCTGACGGTTACGAGCGCATGCTCGCGCGCATCCTCGCCACGCAGCGTGAGGTGGACGACCCGTTGATGGGCTGCGGGCTGGGCTATATCCGGTTTGCGCTGGAGTTTCCGCAGCATTTCCGGCTGATGCTTGGCCTGGATGTGCGTGCGTTGCGCTGGCCACGCTTGACCGAAGCCAGCGCTGCGGCGATGGCGTGCCTGCGCGAGACGGTGCGTGCGCAATGGATTGCCCGGCACGCTAGCGACCCGGGCGCCGCGTTGCTCGAGCAGCGTACCGTGCTCGCTTGGAGCGCCGTCCATGGTTACGCCTCTCTTGCCATCGACGGGAAGCATGAGGCGTTGCTGGGCGTTGCCCCCGAGCTGGTGTTTGCGCCGCTGCTGAAAGGGTTGTTTGAGGCTTAGTGCGCCCTCTTCGACGATTTTCGGAGCCTCGACGGTCATGCCGGGACTGCAAGGCGCTAGGAGAATGCGCTGGAGCGCGATGAGGCATACGTTCAACGTCGGCATTGCCTGCACCTGCACAGCCGCAAGGGTCTCGAATACGATCTGACGCCGGCATGACGTGTTTTGAAGCGGAATGCGCATTCGACGCGGAATACGTGCCGGTTGCGCTCTTGTATGCGGCAGCCGGCCCCCGTTTCCCAGCGAGAGCTGCGGCCACGCGGTCGTTGATTTGCAGGGCAGGGCGATCACGCGTGCGTGTTGACGCCGGAATCAGCGCTGTGCCGCAGGCAACATCCATGATTTGCGTATCGTCCTGCTGGTGTGCCGGCGCGTATCGCGCAGTACAGCTGCAGCGCCGTCGTCCAGAACGATTCTGCGAGTTGCCTCGGGTAACTCCCCGAAACTCGTCATCCAGCTCACGGGTGCCACCAAGCCAAATGCGCGCTGGACCGATGCGTCAGCGGCAGCCCACCCACTGACGCTCTCGCCGGGAGAATGATCCAAGCTTCGCTACCTGCGCGCGCACCGCGCTCTGCTAGCATCGCCGCGACTGGGCGCAAGACCGGAGCAACCCATGGCTGTGCAGGTGCTGGTACTGAAAGAGCAGGCCGCCGGCGAACGCCGTGTGGCCGCGACGCCGGAAACGGTCAAGAAACTGGTCGCGCTCGGTGCCGGCGTGTGGATCGAACCGGGGGCCGGCCGGGCCAGCAGCATGGACGATGACGCGTATCTGCAGGCCGGTGCGCAGCCTGCCGGCGCCGACGCCGTGGCGCAGGCCGAGATGGTGCTGTGCGTGCAGGCGCCTTCTACCGACACGTTGCTCTGGTGCAAGCCGCACGCGGTGGTGATCGGCATGCTGGCGCCGGATGCAGACCCTGCGCGTGCGCAGGCGTTTGCCGCGCGGCAATTGATTGCGTTTCCACTGGAGCGCCTGCCGCGCACCACGCGCGCGCAGTCGATGGATGTGTTGAGCTCGCAGGCCGGCATGGCCGGCTACAAGGCGATGCTGATTGCCGCGCAGCTGGCGCCGCGCTTTTTTCCGATGCTGACCACCGCGGCCGGCACCATGCGCCCGTGCAAGGTGTTGGTGATCGGCGCGGGCGTGGCCGGCCTGCAGGCGATCGCCACCGCCAAGCGGCTGGGCGCGCAGGTGGAAGGCTTCGATGTGCGGCCGGAAACGCGTGAGCAGATCGCCTCGCTGGGTGCGCGATTTCTGGACCTGGGCGTGAGCGCTGCCGGCGAAGGCGGCTACGCGCGTCAACTCAGCGACGACGAACGCGCCGAACAGCAGCGCCGTCTGGCCGAACACCTCACCGGTGTGGATGTGGTGGTGTGCACTGCAGCGGTTCCGGGCCGGCCGGCACCGAAGATCGTGACCACCGAGATGGCACGCGGCATGCGCGCCGGCAGCGTGATCGTGGACCTGGCGGCGGAAACCGGCGGCAATTGCGCGGCCACCCGCCCGGGGGAGACGTATGACCTCGACGGCGTGGTCATCGCTGGCCCGCTCAATCTGGCCAGCCAGGGCGCAGTGCATGCCAGCGAGATGTTCGCGCGCAACGTGTACGCCTTCGTCGCCCTGTTGATCCAGGACGGTGCGTTGACGCTCGACTGGGACGATGAGTTGCTGGCGAAGACGCGGTGGTCGGCGCCGGCCGCAACCACCGCCTAGGCGTCGCAGAAAGTTCGGTGCGCGCAATCCGACAAGGACAGCGCGCTAGCGCATCGCGAGCCGTCGTCAGCCCGGCGCTGACGTGCGATGCGCCAGGCAGGTTGAGGCGTGGCGCGGTCAGTGATTTCGTCGTTGTCGTTGCAACCGACGACGTAGCGAAGCCATCGATGCAACACGGGTGTTGGCGTGCGAGGCAGTTGCTGCGACGTGTTGCAGCTGCGTGCGCTACCAACGTTACGCCACCTCGCGCGCGGGTACGCGGGGTGCGCGTCGCTGCAGTGGGTGGCCGTCGCGTGCAGCAAGATGCCAGGCGCGACGGCTGATCAATGGCCACCGCCCATCGAAACCCTGCGCGGCGCTTGAACAGGCGGCATCGTCCGCCGCGTACGCGGCGCAATTCCTGCCAAACATCAGTCCTCGACCGGCGGATGCTCGTGCAACCAAGCGCTGCGCTCGGCCGGGCTCATCTTCTGCCAGCGTTGCTGCAGTTCGTTGCGCTGTTGCGGGTTGAGCGTGCGCATGCGATCGAACAAGGCCTTGGCCTCGCGGCGTTGCTCCGGACTCATGTTGCGGAAGCGGTCCATGCCGGCCTTGGCCTGCTTGCGCTGCTCGGGCGTCATGTCCAGCCAGCGGCGGGCGTGCCGGTACATCCTGGGGCGTTCTTCGGGCACGTCGTCCCAGCGCTCGCGCAGCGCATCGATCAGGACCTGGCGTTGCTGCTTGGTCAGCTGGTCCCACTCGGGCATGGGCGTCTCGTCACGGGGCCCCTGGCCGCGTGGGCCAGGCGCGTCCATGGGCGGACCCGGTGGAGGAGGTCCGGGCGGGCCGTCCTGAGCCAGCGTGGAGGCGCATGGCCCGGCGCTCAGCAACAGGGTCAACAGCAGGCGGGTGGTGTGGGTCATCGTGCTTATTCCATGGCCAGGGCGGTGTCGGAGCCGAGCCAGACATACAGGTCCGGGTTCTGGGCCAGCAGGTCGTCTGTCTCGGTGGTGGCGCTGGTGCTGGCGCTGGCAACCGACGAGGTCGGCGCGGCGCCAGATGAGACGCTTTGGCTGGGGTGCAGCTGCAGGCCGATGCCGATCGCCAGCAGGCCCGAGCACGCGGTGGCCAGCAACCAGTAGCCGCGCCGGCCGCGCGTGGATGCCGGGGCGTGGCGGGCCTGGCGCAGGCGCGCCAGTGTCTGCGGCGGCAGGCTGGTCAGCGCGGTGGCATGCAGCCGGCGCAGCTGCGCATCCAGCCGGGCGGTGTCGTGGGAGCGGTTCACAGGAAATCCTCGAACTGTTTTTGCAACGCGTCGCGCGCGCGCGACAGGTGGGTTTTGACCGAGCCTTCGGAGCAGCCCATCGCCTTGGCGGTGGTGACCACGTCCAGGTCTTCGAGCACGCGCAGGGTGAAGGCTTCGCGCTGGCGCGCCGGCAGTGTGCGCAATGCATCGACCAGCCGTTGGTAGGCCTGTTGATGCTGTTGTTCGTCGACCGGTCCGGTGCCGGGGTCGGCCCAGTCGATCGGGCCTTCGTCGTCGGCGCGCTCGGCCGGTGCCCAGAACTTCAGGCGGAAGCTGCGTCGCCGCTGCAGGTCGATGATGCGGCTGCGCAGGATGCTCCAGAACAGCGGCGTCCATTCCTCGGCTGGCCGTTCGCGATAGCCCAGCAGCTTCACCATGGCGTCCTGCACGGCGTCCAGCGCATCTTCGCGGTGCCGCAGGCCGGCCTCGGCAAAACGGAACGCACGCGGCCCGATGCCGGCCAGAAAGGCGTCCAGCGACACCGGCGCGGTGGCGGCCGGTGCGGTAGCTTGCGGATCGAAAGGAGTTCCCACCAGCACAGCGTAGCTTCCGCGGAGACGATACGACGTCAACGGGCGAGCGCGGATTCGGTTGACAGGCGCCCGCACGGGCGTGGCGTGGGTATGATCGGCGGGCCGCACCGACCAGTGGAGCCAGAGACGATGAGCGACGGATTCGTAGCGCTGTACATCTTCATGCTGGCGGCCATTGCCGGCCACGTGATCATCTCGCGGGTGCCGGTGATCCTGCATACGCCGCTGATGTCCGGTTCCAACTTCATCCACGGCATCGTGCTGATCGGGGCGATGGTGGTGCTGGGGCATGCCGACACCACGTTGGAAAAAGCGCTGGGATTTGTCGCAGTGGCGTTAGGTGCGGGAAACGCGGCGGGGGGCTACGTGGTCACCGAGCGAATGCTGGAGATGTTCAAGTCCAGCAAGAAGCCGCCTGGCGGGGATAGGTCATGAACGTCTCCACTGCCGAGTTGCTGTCGTGGGTGGTCAAGTCCAGTTACCTGGTTGCAGCCACCTTGTTCCTGCTCGGTCTGCAGCGGATGGCGTCTCCATTGAGCGCGCGCAGCGGCATCCGTTGGGCCGGGCTGGGCATGTTGATCGCCACGGTGGCCACGTTTTTCCTGCCAGAGTTGCACAACGTGCCGCTGATTCTGGCGGCGTTGGCGATCGGCACCGGGGTGGCGTGGTGGTCGGCCAAGAAGGTCGCCATCACCGACATGCCGCAGATGGTGGCGCTGTACAACGGCATGGGCGGCGGCTCGGCGGCGGCGATCGGCGCGGTGGAACTGCTGCGGTTTTCGTTCTTCGCCAATCGCGACACGGCGCATTGGAGCGCCCAGGCGGTTGCGGAGCTGGCGGCGCGGCAGCCGGACACCACCATGGTGGTGCTGGCGGTGATCGGTTCGGCGATCGGGGCGGTGTCGTTGTCGGGGTCGATCATCGCGTGGGCCAAGCTCGATGGCCGGCTGGACCGGCGGATGACCTTCCCGGGGCAGCAAGCCTTCAATCTGGCGGTGGCAGTGGCGGTGCTGGCCCTGGCCATCTGGGCGGCGGGCAGCCTGCAGCCGTTGGCGATCATCGCGTTCTTCGTGGTGGCGTTGGCCCTGGGCGTGCTGATGACGCTACCGATCGGCGGTGCCGACATGCCGGTGGTGATTTCGCTCTACAACGCGTTTACCGGGTTGGCGGTGGCGTTCGAGGGGTATGTACTCGGCAACGAGGCACTGATCATCGCCGGCATGATGGTCGGCGCGGCCGGCATTGCCGGCATGATGGTCGGCGCGGCCGGCATTCTGCTGACGCGGTTGATGGCCAAGGCGATGAATCGTCCGATCAGCGGGGTGCTGTTTTCCAACTTCGGCGGTGGCGGGCAGGCGCAGGAAATCAGCGGTGTGCAGAAGCCGATCGAGGCCGGCGATGTGGCGGCGATGATGGCCTTTGCCGAGCGGGTGGTGATCGTGCCCGGCTATGGCATGGCAGTGGCGCAGGCACAGCACAAGATTTGGGAGCTGGCGCAGCGCTTGATGGCGCGCGGTGTCAAGGTGAAGTTCGCGATCCATCCGGTCGCTGGGCGCATGCCGGGGCACATGAACGTGCTGCTGGCCGAGGCCGGTGTGCCCTACGATCTGATCGCCGACATGGACGACATCAATCCGGAATTTGCCAGCACCGACGTGTCGTTGGTGATCGGTGCCAACGACGTGGTCAATCCGGTCGCCAAAACCGATCCGGCCAGCCCGATCTACGGCATGCCGATTCTGGACGTGGTCAATTCGCGCAACACGGTGGTGATCAAGCGCGGCAAGGGAACCGGCTTTGCCGGCATCGAGAATGCGCTGTTCTACGCCGACAACACGCGCATGTTGTACGGCGATGGGGCAGAAGCCGCTGGTGCGCTGGTGAGTGAATTGAAAGCGCTGGATGGCGGCGGGCATTGAGTGTTGGTGTGTCGCCAGGCGCGCCCAGATGCTTGAGGCAACGCAGGGTCTGTCGTGTCCTGTTGCGTTACCGGGGGCGCTTACACGCGCGGATCAAAGCCGGGGTCAGTCGAAGGCGCGGCGCCCTCACCGTTTGCGGGACGCGCCGTAAATCCGTCCCTGGAGTCTCGATGGCGGTATCCATGCCGCCACGGAGCTTACAAGGACGTACTTGCAGCGTGTCTGGCGATGGTGGGCAGGAAAGGGGCCCTGCGGCAAACGCGCAGCGCGTTTCCATGTATCTCTGATGAGAGCGATGGCGTTTGACGAGCCGCGGTGCCCGAATCTGTGCAGCTAACGCATCAGCTGCAACGACGTCCGACGTTGGCTACTGAAACAATCGCGCCTGCCTCAGCGCGCCGCCCACCAGGCCACGAGCAGTGCCGCGACGTAGCACAGCAGGTCGAAGCCGTTGTTGGCCAGTTGCAGCAGCGTCCAGGCCAGGCCGGTGCCCATCTTCTGGGCCGAGGTCCACGGGTCCAGGCCCAGCGGTCCGCCCAGTTGAGCCGAGGCGATGCCCCAGTTGGCGCCTGCGATGATCAGCGCGGTCGCCACGACGGCCACGCCGATGCGCAGCCGGCCGGCGCGCAGGGTGCCCAGGCGCAGCATCCAGACGATCTCCAGCGCCACGACCACGGCCATCCAGCCGGCCTGGTTGCCCAGGGCCAGGGCGATGAGCAGCCAGGCGATGAGGGCGGTGACGCATCCCAGCAGCAGGAGCGGGGGCCAGAGCCAGTGGGCAGTTCTGGCGGACGCGGTGGTGGGCGGCATTGGAGCTCCTGACAGTGCGCACATGATAGACGCGCGCCGGCCTCTGCGACGCACGCCACGCCACGGCAGTGCGGCCGATGGAATGCAGCGTCGTCCCCGGCTGGCACGCTGGCCGGCGGCGGTAGCGTCGTGGTCGGCTAGAATGGCCGACTTGCGCGCGTCCGGCGCGGCCCCATATCCAGCCCATGTATTCCCGTAGCAGCGAACCCGTCCAGTTCGAACGCGATTGCGATGCCGTCATGGTGCCGCAGGGCGATTCGGTGACCCTGCCCGCAGGCAGTTACGGCTATATCACCCAGGCGCTGGGTGGCAGCTATACCGTCTTCGTCGAAGGCAATCTGTTCCGCATTGCCGGCAAGGATGGCGATGCGATCGGCAAGGAGCCGCCGCCGGGGCTGGAATTGCCCGCCAATGCCAGCGACGAAGAAGTGGAAGCCCTGGTGTGGCAGCAGCTGCGCACCTGTTTCGACCCGGAAATTCCGTTCAATATCGTCGATCTGGGCCTGGTCTACGAGGCAGTGGTCAGCCATCGCGAAGAAGACGATCAGCGCCGGGTCGACGTCAAGATGACGCTGACCGCGCCCGGTTGCGGCATGGGCGAAATCCTGGTCGACGATGTGCGCAGCAAGGTCGAAATGATCCCGACCATCGCCGAGGCCGACGTCGAGCTGGTGTTCGACCCGCCGTGGGGCCGGCATATGATGTCCGAAGCGGCCCGTCTCGAGACCGGCATGCTCTGATCGTCACGCGCCATGTCCACGATGTGGCGCTGCGTCCTTTCGCCCGCCATACAGGAATCTCCCGGTGTCCGTGTCCTTCGCTTCCACCCGTTCTCCGTCGCCGCGCAGCGCCGACGAATTGTCCGTGATCCTGGCTGCGCCCGGTTTCGGGTTGCATTTCACCGACCACATGGTCGCCATCTCCTGGAACAACGAGCAGGGCTGGCACGACGCGCAAGTGCGCGCGTACGGCCCGCTGCAGCTGGATCCGGCAGCGTCGGTGCTGCATTACGGGCAGGAGATCTTCGAAGGCATCAAGGCCTACCGGCACGCCGACGGCTCGATCTGGACCTTCCGTCCGCAAGCCAACGGCGAGCGCCTGCAGCGGTCGGCGCGCCGTCTGGCGCTGCCGGAATTGCCGGTGGACCTGTTCGTGGAATCGCTGCGCCAGCTGGTGGCCGTGGATGGCGGCTGGGTGCCGTCGGTGCCGGAGACCAGCCTGTATTTCCGCCCGTTCATGATTGCCGATGAGGCCTTCCTGGGCGTGCGCGCGGCGCACAAGGCCTCGTATTACGTGATCGCCAGCCCGGCCGGCCCGTACTTCGCCAAGGGCGTGGCGCCGGTGTCGATCTGGCTGTCCACCGAATACGCACGTGCGGCCAAGGGCGGGACCGGCGCGGCCAAATGCGGCGGCAATTACGCCGCGTCGCTGCTGCCGCAGCAGAAGGCCTATGCCCAGGGCTGCTCGCAGGTGTTGTTCCTGGACCCGGTGGAAGGCAAGTACATCGAAGAACTCGGCGGCATGAACGTGTTCCTGGTCTACAAGGACGGCACGTTGGTGACGCCGGAACTGTCCGGCAGCATCCTGGAAGGCATCACCCGCGACAGCATCCTGCAACTGGCCCGCGACCGTGGCATGCAGGTGATCGAGCGCAAGGTCGCGATCGACGAATGGAAGCAGGGCGTGGCCTCCGGCGAGATCACCGAGGTGTTCGCCTGCGGTACGGCGGCGGTGGTGACCCCCATCGGCGAGCTGAAGGGCGAGGGGTTCGCGGTGGGCGATCTGTCCGCGCCAGCGGGCCAGGTGACCATGTCGCTGCGCCAGGAACTGACCGATATCCAGTACGGCCGCGTGCCTGACCGCCACGGGTGGTTGGTGCGTTTGTCGTAAGCAGACATATTCGTCAAACAAGGGCCTCCGTGTGTCAGCACGGGGGCCTTTTTGTTTGCGCAACAGCAAAAGGCCCTTTTTCGACAAGGAACCGGTCGAATTCAGCATGATTAAAGTGTGATTCAAGTCACGTAATTAAATTTTGATTTCGAAAAATACAAACTCCGTACTGTCCAGTTCGGTTCCTTTGGGATAGGTTCACTGAACGGATCGATAACAGGGGCGGTCCGGGGCACTGGGCCAGTCGCCATTGCGACGGTTTCGGAACTACCGCTTCGGCGGTTCTCTTGCACTGGAAGGGAATTCGATGTCCAACGCGTCGTTTCGTCCGCGCCACCGAGCGCTCTGCATCCTGGGTGTTTCGGCACTTACCTCGCTGCTGCTGGCAACGCCGGCATTCGCCGGCGACGTCTACCTGGGTGGCCTGGCCACTGCGCAGACCCACCAGAAGTTCATCGTGACCTACAAGGACGGCAGTAGCGCCCTGAGCAGCCCCAGCGTGTTGACTACCTCGTTGCGCACCGCTGCACGTGCGTTGCCGGCCAAGGCCGGCAAGCAATTGGGCCTGAACAGCGTGCGTCGTCTGGCAGTGGGACCGGAGCTGGTTCAGGCCGACCGCGCGCTGGATCGCGCCGAAGCCGAAACCCTGATGCGCCAGCTGGCCGCCGACCCCAACGTGCATAGCGTGGAAGTGGACCAGATGCTGTACCCCACGCTGACCCCCAACGACAGCCGCCTGTCCGAGCAGTGGGCCTTCGGCACCACCAACGCCGGGCTCAACATCCGCCCGGCCTGGGACAAGGCCACCGGTGCCAACGTCGTGGTTGCGGTGATCGACACCGGCATCGTCAGCCATCCCGACCTGGACGCCAACATCCTGCCCGGCTACGACTTCATCAGCGATGCCACCGCCGCGCGCGACGGCAATGGGCGCGACAACAATCCTGCCGACGAAGGCGACTGGAACTCGACCAGCGGGTGCGCCACGTCCAATTCCAGCTGGCACGGGACCCATGTCGCCGGCACGGTGGCGGCGCTGACCAACAACACCACCGGCGTGGCCGGCACTGCGTTCAACGCCAAGGTGGTGCCGGTCCGCGTGCTGGGCCGGTGCGGTGGTTCGCTGTCGGACATTGCCGATGCCATCATTTGGGCCTCCGGCGGCACCGTGAGCGGTGTGCCGGCCAATCCCAACGCGGCTGAAGTCATCAACATGTCGCTGGGCGGCGGTGGCACCTGTTCGTCCACGATGCAGAGCGCCATCAACGGCGCAGTCTCGCGCGGTACCACGGTGGTGGTGGCGGCCGGCAACAGTGCCGCCAACGTGTCCGGTTCGTTGCCGGCCAACTGCGCCAATGTGATCGCGGTGGCGGCCACGACCTCGGCCGGTGCCAAGGCCAGCTATTCCAACTACGGCAGCGGGATCGACGTCTCCGCGCCAGGGTCGGGGATCCTGTCCACGCTCAACAGCGGGACCACCACGCCGGGCAACGCCAGCTACGCTTCGTACAACGGCACCTCGATGGCGGCGCCGCATGTGGCCGGCGTTGTTGCCCTGGTGCAGTCGGTTGCGCCCACCACGTTGACGCCTGCCGCAGTGGAAACACTGCTGAAGAACACCGCACGCGCCTTGCCGGGTGCCTGTTCGGGCGGTTGCGGTGCGGGCATTGTCGATGCCGATGCGGCAGTGACGGCGGCCATCGCCGGTAGCAGTGGCGGTGGTGGTGGCGGAACCGGCAACACCTTGACCAACGGCACGCCGGTGACCGGCCTCGGCGCGGCCACGGGCGCGGAGTTGAACTACACCATCTCGGTGCCGGCCGGCAGCGGCACGCTGACGGTCACCACCAGCGGCGGCAGCGGCGATGCAGACCTGTACGTGCGGGCCGGTAGCGCGCCGACCGACACCGTCTACGCCTGCCGCCCGTATCTGGATGGCAATGCCGAAACCTGCAACATCGCCTCGCCGTCGGGAACCTATTACGTGCGGATCAAGGCTTACAGCACGTTCTCCGGCGTGACCCTGACCGCCAGCTACTAAACGCTGGATCGCTGCACGCGTTCCCTGGCATGACGTCAGGGAACGCTGCCACCATCGCTTCAACCCCATTTGCGATACCTCGCCCAGGTCTGCCGTTTCGGCAGGCGCAGGCGATGTGTTGCCACTTGGCCGGAATGGACGCCGGTCAGTCGCTCCGACGGGCCTGGCGCCCGTGCAGTTTCCGGCCCCGAACCGCAGCCTGCGGCAAAGGGCAGGCCCTCTCGCCGCAGCTGCGGCACCTCTCCAATAAGGAACGATCGATGTCCAATGTGTCGCAACGTCGTGCGCCCACGCGCGCGCTGGTAGTCCTGGGTGTTTCCGCGTTGACCTCGCTGCTGGCCGTGCCGGCATTCGCCGGTCAGGTCAATCTGTCCGGGTTGGATGCGCAGCCCACCCTGGACCGCTTCATCGTCAAATACAAAGACGGTTCCAGTGCGGCGGTCAGCCCGACCTCGATGCGCGCATCGCTCAATTCCGTCGCCAGTGCGATGCCGGCACGCGCCGGCCGTGCGCTGGGCCTGAACCACGTGCGCCGCACGGCGCTGGGTTCGGAAGTGCTCAAGACCGACCGTGGCCTGGACCGCGCCGACGCCGAAACGCTGATGCGCCGCATTGCTGCCGACCCCAGCGTGGACTATGTGGAAGTCGACCAGATCATGTACCCGGTGCTGACCCCGAACGACACGCGCCTGTCCGAACAGTGGGGCTTCGGCACCTCTTCCTCCAGCATCAACGTGCGCCCGGCCTGGGACACCGCCACCGGCACCGGCGTGGTGGTGGCGGTGATCGACACCGGCATCACCAGCCATCCGGACCTCAACGCCAACGTGCTGCCGGGTTACGACTTCATCAGCGATGCCACGCGTGCACGCGACAACAACGGGCGTGACAGCAATCCGGCCGACCAGGGCGACTGGACCACGGCCGGCCAGTGCGGCAGCGGCACCTCGGCCGCCAATTCCAGCTGGCACGGCACGCATGTGGCCGGCACCATCGCGGCGGTGACCAACAACAGCACCGGCGTGGCCGGTACCGCGTTCAACGCGCGCATCGTGCCGATCCGTGCGCTGGGCGCATGCGGCGGCGCCACGTCCGATATCGTCGATGCGATCGTGTGGGCCTCCGGCGGCACCGTGTCCGGCGTGCCGGCCAATGCCAACCCGGCCGAAGTGATCAACATGTCGCTGGGCGGCAGCGGCAGCTGCTCGAGCAGTTACCAGAATGCGATCAACAGTGCGGTGTCGCGCGGCACCACCGTGGTGGTGGCGGCCGGCAACAGCAATGCCAACGTTGCCAACTTCACCCCGGCCAGCTGCGCCAACGTGATTTCGGTGGCGTCGATCACCTCGGCCGGGGCGCGTTCGAGCTTCTCCAACTACGGCACCGGCATCGACATCTCCGCGCCGGGTTCGGCGATCCTGTCGACCTTGAACAGCGGCACCACCACGCCGGGTTCGGCCAGCTACGCCAGCTACAACGGCACCTCGATGGCGGCCCCGCACGTGGCCGGCGTGGTGGCGCTGGTGCAGTCGGTCGCCAGCCGTCCGCTGACGCCTGCGGCGGTGGAAACGCTGCTGAAGAACACTGCACGTCCGCTGCCGGGCGCCTGCTCGGGCGGCTGCGGCGCGGGCATCGTCAACGCGGCCGGCGCGGTCAGCCAGACCCCGTAAACCTGCGCCGACGACCGCGATGCCGGCGCGCAGCCGGCATCGCGTCGGGCCTTTCCCGACGCCCGTGTCGGTGGTTTGAAACCTGCACTGCCCCGCTCTATGCGGGGCCGTGTGCGTTCGGGCAGCGGCAATTGCCGCAGCGCCAGCCAGGGCCGGCAGCGATGGCTGAATGAAACGCGCGCCAGCACGGCATGGCCGCTTCAGCGCATCGGCGGCACGCCGATAGCCACCCCACGTGAGGCATGCAACATCTGCATGCACGCGCATCGGGCACGGCGCAGCGCACTGGCGTCAGCGCGTTGCCAACCGGGTTGCCAGATCCTTGGGGAGGGATGGAGTCATGCCGTATCACTCAGTAGGCGTACTGCGCCGCGTTGCATTCGTCTGTGCGTTGTCATGCACGTTTCATGCCGCTGCTGGCGAGGTCAATCTGCAAGGATTGAATTCCAGCAACACCCATCAGCGCTTCATCGTCAGCTACAAGAACAGCGTCGGCAGCAGCCGGGCGACCGGGTTGTCTGCGCCATGGGGCGACATCGCGCGTGCCGTGCCGCAAGCGCGCGGGAAGGCGCTGGGCCTGTCGGCCACGCGCCGGCTCAGTGGCGGGCCGATGTTGCTGGTGGCAGACCGCAAGCTGGACCGCGTGGATTCGGAAAGCCTGATGCGGCGCCTTGCCGCCGACCCGGCGGTCAAACGCGTGGAAGTGGACATCCTGATGCGGCCATTGCTGGTTCCCAACGACCCGGGCGTGCCGCAGCAGTGGGCGATGGGCGCGACCGCCGCCAGCCTCAACATCCGTCCGGCCTGGGACCGTTCCACCGGCAAGGGCATCGTGGTGGCGGTGATCGACACTGGCATCACCAATCATCCGGACCTGGCAGCCAATGTGCTGCCCGGCTACGACTTCATCGTTGATCCGGCCACTGCGCGCGATGGCACTGCGCGCGATGCGAACGCGGCCGACCAAGGCGACTGGGCCGCGGCCAACGAATGCGGGGCCGGAGCGTCGGCGTCCAATTCCAGTTGGCATGGCACGCACGTGGCCGGCATCGTGGCGGCGGTGGGCAACAACGCGGTGGGCGTGGTCGGTACCGCGTTCAACGCCAAGATCCTGCCGTTGCGGGTGCTGGGCCGCTGCGGCGGCTACATGTCCGATATCGCCGATGCGATCGTGTGGGCGTCCGGCGGCAAGGTCACCGGCGTGCCGGCCAACCCGAATCCGGCCACGGTGATCAATCTGTCGTTGGGCGGAGCGGGCACCTGCTCGGCGACGTTGAACAACGCCATCACCGCAGCCGTCACGCGCGGCAGCGCGGTGGTCGTGGCCGCCGGCAACAGCAATATGGACGTCTCCACCAGCGTGCCGGCCAATTGCGCCAACGTGATCGCCGTGGCCGCCACCACCTCGGCCGGCGCCAAGGCCAGCTTCTCCAACTTCGGCAAGGGCGTGGATATCGCCGCGCCCGGGCAATCGATCGTGTCCACGCTCAATACCGGAAACACGGCACCGGGCAATCCGGCATATGCGGTGTATAGCGGCACCTCGATGGCTGCGCCGCACGTGGCTGGCGTGGTGGCGCTGATGCAGTCGGTGGCCCTGAATCCGCTGACGCCGGCAACAGTGAAAGCCCTGCTCAAGGCCAGCGCGCGACCCATGCCGGTGGCCTGCACGCAGGGGTGCGGGGCCGGGCTGGTGAATGCCGATGGCGCGGTGGCGGCGGTGATCGAGTCGACCACCTTGAGCAGGAATGTGGCACGCACCGGGCTGAGCGCAGCGCTTTCCGATTCGCTGTATTACCAGGTCAATGTGCCGGCCGGCACCCGTTCGCTCAAGGTCACGCTCGCCGGTGGCAGCGGCAACGCCGACCTTTCGGTACGGGCCGGAGCGTTACCGACCGACGCCGCGTACAGCTGCCGCAGCATGTTGCCGGGCAATGGCGACAGCTGCACGCTGGCCGCGCCGGCTGCGGGCGTCTATTACGTACGCTTGAAGGCAACGCTGGGCTTTTCCGGAGTCAGCGTCACTGCGGCGTATTGAGTGGTTCCGGCGCGGTGGTGCTGCCGTGTCCAGAGGCGCTGCTGCCTGCTCTAGTGCGGCAGTGCTGCATGCGTGCAATGCGGAGACATCGGTGGAAGATCGAAATCAATGCAGGCGATCCGCCGAGAGCATCGCGTGAGTCGAGTCCCAAACGCGTAGCGCGCATACCGGCCGATACGCGCGGCATCGCGTTTACGCGTTCACTCGCACAGCGCGCAAGCGCGTGCGGCGAGTGCATGCACCAGCTGGGTGCCGGGCAATTCCAGCAGCAGCCCCCGCTGGCCGGCGTTGATCCACAGCGCCGGTACGTCCAACGCCGTGACTTCGACCAGCACCGGCGCCTGCCGTTGCTGGCCGAGCGGGCTGATACCGCCGACCTTGTAACCGGTGCGCCGCTCGGCATCGGCCACGTCCATCATGCGTGCCGACTTGCCGCCGTAGGCGCTGGCCAGTTTCTTCAACGACACCCGGCGGTCGCATGGAATCACCACGCACACCGCCTTGTCGTCGACCCATGCCATCAGCGTCTTCAACACGGTATGCGGCTGCAGGCCCAACGCATCTGCGGCTTGCAGTCCCTTCGCATCGGCATCGGCCCGGTAGTCGTAAGGATGCAACACATAACCTACGCCGGCCGCGTCCAGGGCCTTGGTGGCGCGTGTGGCCTTGCTCATGCGCTCAGACCGATTCGAAGCGGTTGGCAGCCACGTTCTTGCGCACCTTTTGCGGATTCCAGATGCGGCCGTTCATGGCGATATAAACGCCTGCCGGCAGCGATTGCACCGCACCGACAGCGCAACCGATATTGAATTCGGCATCAGAGCCGCGAAAGCGCGCCGGATTCAATGCGCCGGTCATCACGATGGTCTTGTCGGCGATGGTCTGCAGCACCTTGCCGGTTTCCACCATCGAATCGGTGCCGTGGGTGATCAGCACGTGGCGGGTGGGCTGGGCGGCGATGGTGGCGCGGATCAGTTCGCGGTCGGCATCGGTGATGTGCAGCGAATCCTTGCGGATGATCGGAATTACCGAAAAACGAAACGTCACGCCCAGTTCTTTCAAAATCTGACCGATCTGCGGGTCGCCGATCTGGTAGTCCGATTTGTCGTCGAAGTAGATCTTGTCGATCGTGCCACCGGTGGTGACGATCAGGAGGTCTTCCATTGCTGCGGATCCTGTAGAGCTAACGCGGCGCAGGCCGCGCGCGGGCCGCCATGATACCGCCCGGCCAGGAGAGTGGCAGTAGAACAACGGCCTTGACCAAAGGGTGCGCTGAATCTGCGCTCGCTGTGCCGGATGTGGCGGTGCTACATGTGCTTGGGTTGATCCGGTGCAGGCATGCGTCGACCAGCGGAGCGTGACGCTCGGTTCAACGCGTAGGGATCATGACGCACGCTGCGAGCAGCCTTCGCACATGCAGCGCACGCGCAGACTCTGGATGCAGCGTTAGGTCCGAATCGGAGGCGTTGCTTCAAAGTTGCCTCCGCATCACTGCCTATGCCGCAGTGCAAAGCGCTGCGTGATTCATGCAAAGCTCCAACGCACTACGCGCGTGTCCTGCGTCACGAAACCAACAATGAGACGCCACAGAAATTGAACTGCCATCTCCGCAGTCGATAGTCGGCGGGCCGTCGGTACCGCGATGCCGTCGCCATCCCTTTCCGGAGAAACCCATGAAGAAGCCTTTGTCGATGTTGCGCGCTCTCACCTGCGCGATGGCCGTGCTGGTGGCGGGCCAAGCCGCCGCGCAGACGGTGACGATCACGCCCACGCAGACTACCAGACGGTGCGCGGGTTCGGCGGCATGAACGGCGCCGGCTGGATCAACGACCTGACACCCGCGCAGGTGGATCTGGCTTACGGCAGCGGCAACGGGCAGATCGGGTTGTCGATCCTGCGCATGCGCATCGACCCCTCCAGCTCAGGCTGGGCGACCCAGGTGCCGACCGCAACGCGCGTGCATGCGCTGGGCGGGCTGGTGTTCGCAACCCCCTGGACGCCACCGGCTTACATGAAGTCCAACAACAGCCTGGTCAATGGCGGCAAGCTGCTGACGAACTATTACGGCGCCTACACCCAGCACCTGCTGGATTTCGCCAATTACATGTCGGGCAAGGGCGCACCGCTGTACGCGATTTCCCTGCAAAACGAGCCGGATTGGCACCCGGATTACGAATCGGCCGACTGGAGCGGCAGCGACTTCGTCAACTATCTCGTGAGCCAAGGCAGCAAGTTCGGCAGCCTCAAGGTCATCGTCGGCGAGTCGGTGGGGTTCAACTTCTCCATCACCGACCCGGTCCTCAACAACGCCACTGCCAATCAGGCAACCTCCATCGTGGCCGGCCATCTGTATGGCGCGGTCCCGCGCGACTATGCCTTGGCGCGCAGTAAGGGCAAACAGATCTGGATGACCGAGCATTACACCGACAACACCGATGGCAACGCGTGGCCGTCGGCATTGGGTGTGGCCAGTGAGTTGCACGCCAGCATGGCGGCCAATTTCAACGCCTACATCTGGTGGTACATCCGGCGCAGCTACGGGCTGATCAGCGAAAACGGCGCAGTGAGCAAGCGCGGCTATGCGATGTCGCAGTTCGCGCGCTTCGTGCGGCCAGGGTCGGTGCGGGTCGGCGCCACCGAGCACCCGTATAGCGATGTCTCGGTGACCGCCTACCGCACGCCGGACAACAAGCTGGTGGTGGTGGCGGTCAACACCGGCACCGGCCACCAGCGGCTGGACCTGACGCTACCGTCCGGCACTGCCACGCAGTTCGCCAAATACAGCACCTCGAGCACGCTCAATGTCGGGTTCGGCGGCAACTACAGCGTGGTCAACGGCAAGACCTCGCTGTATGTCGACCCGCAGAGCGTGGCCACGCTGGTCGGAAACTGAGCGGCAACCGAAACGTCGCAAGTCGTCGTCAGGTGGCGTGGACGGCGCGCAGGGATCGGAGTGGAGGCGTGTGCACGCCACGCTGAGCCCCGGCTGTGCCCGCCTGACGATGATCGAACTTGGTTGAGTGGCTGTGTGGGGTGGCTGCGGCTGACCCCTTCAACCGGACGCATGCGCAGCTGCATCGCGCAGTTGCGCATGCGGTTTGTTCGACTCGCCGGTCAACGTGGCGGGCGCTTCCTGCCCAAGCGCGCCGCCATGCCGGGGCCGCCGACCAGGCCCACCACGGCCAGGGCGAGCAGCAGTTCCAGCCACGCCATTCCACGTGCCTGCGGCTGGCTCCAGGCGGCCATGACGCCGTGGCTGAACCAGCCCAGTGCGAACACGCCGGCCCAGAAGCGGGCACGCGCACTGCGCACTGCCAGCACGCCGGTCAGCGCGGCCGGCAGCACGAACACGATGAACGCGGCCAGTGGGCGCGGGTCGTCGTGGAACCACACCGCAAACAACGCCGCCAGCGCCAGCAGCGCGGCGCTCAGCAGCAACTGCATGGCGCGCACGCTCACGGGGTTGCCAGCCGCCGCGCGATGTCGGCCACCCGGCGGCCCAGCGCACGCGCCAGCAGCGCTTCGTCCTCGCTCGGTTGCGGATCGCCGCCAGCGCCGGAGACATGGCTGGCGCCATAGGGCGTGCCGCCGCTGGTGGTGTGGCTGAGCGCTGCTTCGGTAAACGGAATCCCCACGATCAGGCAACCGTGATGCAGCAGCGGCAGGTGCATCGACAGCAAGGTGGATTCCTGGCCGCCATGCATCGAGGCGGTGGAGGTGAACACGCCGGCCGGCTTGCCGGCCAGGGTGCCGCTGGCCCATTCGGCGCCCAGGCTGTCGAGGTAATGCTTCATCGGTGCGGCCATGTTGCCGAAGCGGGTGGGGCTGCCAAGCAGCAGGCCGCTGCACTCGGCCAGATCGGCGCGGTCTACATAGGGCGCGCCTTCGTCCGGCACCGGCGGGGCGCTGGTCTGGGTGACCGCGGCCACCGGTGGGACGGTGCGCAGCCGCGCGCTCATGCCGGGCACTTCGCCGATGCCGCGTGCGATCTGCCGCGCCAGCCGCGCCACCGAACCGCCCCGGCTGTAATACAGCACCAGAATCTCCGCCATCGTGTCGTTGCCGCCTGTGTGAGTTGCCGCAGTATCGGCCAAGCCAGCCTGTTGCTGCACGCCGCAGCTGCGGCAAGGCCGCGATGACGGCGCATCGGGTACCCTTGCGCGATGTCGCGTGTGAACAAACTCCACCAATGGAAAGAACGTCTGCGCGACCGCGCGCGGACGGTGAGCTTCGGACGCTTTCTGTGGCGCCGCTTCCTGGACGACCGGTTGTTCCAGGCGGCCGCCTCGCTTGCATACACCACCGTGTTCGCACTGGTGCCGCTGGCGATCGTGGTATTCGGCGTGCTGTCGGCGTTTCCCGCCTTCAACGAGTGGAAGGACGCGCTCACCGACTTCATCTTCAACAATTTCGTGCCTGGCGCGGCGCGTTCGGTGCAGAACTATCTCAACCGTTCGCTGGAAGACCTGGGTAAGTTCACCGTGGCCGGTATGGTCGCGCTGGTGGCCTCGCTGCTGATCACCCTGCACAGCATCGAACAAACCTTCAACAGCATCTGGCGGGTCGCCGCTGCGCGCCCCAAGGTGACGCGCTTCCTGATCTACTGGACGGTGCTGACGCTGGGCACGATGCTGGCCGCCGCCTCGATGGCGATGGCGGCCTACGTGTTCGCGCTGCCGCTGTTCCGCACCACCGAAGGCCAGTGGCTGGCCGAATTCGCCTGGCGGCTGGCGCCGATGGCGGTGGAGTTCGTGTGCATCGTGCTGATCTACCGCGTGGTGCCGCAGCACGTGGTGCGGCTGCGGCATGCGCTGCCGGGCGCGCTGCTGGCGGTGATCCTGATGGAGATCGTCAAGTGGGGCTTTGGCTTTTACCTCGGTAATTTCCAGACCTATCAGCGCATCTATGGCGCGCTGTCGGCATTGCCGATCCTCTTGTTGTGGATCTACCTGAGCTGGGTGTCGGTGCTGTTGGGCGCCTCGCTGGCCTCGTCGATGTCCGCGTTCCGCTACCAGCCAGAGGCCATGCGGCTGCCGCCGGGCTTCGAGATCTACGGCCTGCTGCGTCTGCTCGGCCGCTTCAGCCAGGCGCGCGTCCACGGCGATGGCCTGGACGAAGACCGCATCCTGGCGCTGGAGCCGATGCTCACCGACACGCTGATGCAGGAGCTGCTGTGCGAGCTCAAGCGTATCCGCCTGCTGCGTCGCGACGAGCGCGGGCAGTGGCTGCTGGCGCGCGATCTGGATGTGGTGCCCCTGGCCGAACTCTACGAAAACTGCCAGCTGCGCGTGCCGATCGAAGACCGCCCATTGCCGTGCCGCGACGATGCATTCGGCCAGGCCGCCGCCGCGGCGCTGGAACAGCTGCGCCAACCCTTGCGCAGCGTGCTGGCGCAGCCGGTCGGCGACCTTTACACCCACCTTCCCGGAGATCCTCCATGACCGTGCGTCTTGTCCGCAGCGCCTGTGCGCTGCTGTTGCCACTGCTGTTGCTGACCGCCTGCAAGCCCGCCAGCGAGGCCACTCCCGCTGCCGGCAACGGCGCTGCGCCTGCCGCCACGCCCCAGGCGCCAGCCACACCAGCCACGCCAGCCGACCCGGCCGCACCTCCCAACAGCTCGGTGGTGCAGCAGACCGCCCAGATGCCCAAGCTCTCGCTGCCGACCGTGACCGGCGAGACCTACGACCTGGCCGCGCACCGCGGCAAATGGGTGGTGGTGAATTTCTGGGCTACCTGGTGCGCGCCGTGCCTGAAGGAAATGCCCGAACTGTCGGCGCTGCACACCATGCGCGACACCGTCGAGGTGGTGGGTCTGGCCTACGAGGACATCACCAGCGCCGACATGCAGGCATTCTTGAAGGACCACCCGGTGTCCTACCCGATCGCCATCCTCGACCCGTACCAACCGCCACAGGACTTCGCCACCCCGCGCGGCCTGCCGATGACCTACCTGATCGGCCCGGACGGCAAGGTCGCCAAACAATTCCTTGGCCCGGTGACCGCACGCGATATCGAAGCGGCCGTCGGCATCACCGGCAAGGCGGGTTGATGCAGGCGGCGCGTTTTGTGGTGAGCGGGGTGGTGCAGGGCGTGTGTTACCGCGCGTGCACCCGTCAACGCGCAGTGGCACTCGGCCTGGTCGGGCATGCTCGCAACCAGGCCGACGGCAGCGTGGACGTGGTCGCCGCCGGTAGCGCGGCGGCGCTGGACGCCTTGGAAGCATGGTTATGGCAGGGCCCGCCGGCCGCCACGGTCGCGGCGGTCACGCGCACGGCCTGCGCGGTTCCGCCGACTGAAGACTTTGTAACTGGGTGAGCGTGCGCCACTGAAGCGGGGCAACAGAGTTGGGTTGCCTCGCCGATAACCCTGTCAACGCGATCAGGCGTGCACGGGGAATGTAATGGCCGCTCCATCTCAAGACCGCAACGACGGGCACGACCTGCCCGCGCATCGCCGCCACCGCCAGATGGCGCAGCTCGCGCCGTGGCTGTATCTCGGTGTCCTGCTGGGCAGCGGCTGGTTGTTGTTTCTGCACCCGCCAACCCGCGTGCTATCGACCGGACAGGCGGCAACCAGCTGGCTGCTGGCCTGGATCTTTGGCGGCATCGTGATCGGCGCGGTGGTGTGGAGCCTGCGTCTGGCACGCCAGGGGCTGGGTCAGCCCTCGGCAAGCTACCCGCTCTCGGCGCGCTTGCCCGATTCGTGGGCCGATGCCTACGCCGCACTCCTGCGCCCGGCCACGGCAGCTCCGGTGGCCGCGGCCCGGCCGGACCCGGCCGGCGCCCAGCGTGGCGCAGCCTGGCACCGCTTCGGCGGCGGCATGCTCAGCGCGGAAACCTTCGATCCCAACGACGCCACCCGCGCACCGTGGGACGGGCTGGATGCGCAGTCCTGCATCCTGCGCCTGGACGATGTGCGTCAGGCCTGGCACAACGCCGCCGCCAACCGCACGCTGCAGCAGGAACGCCGCTACTGGCTGGATGTGGTGCTGTCGCTGCTCGACCACGGCGTGATGCGCCCGCTGCAGGACGGCTACCTGCCCGACACCGCGGCCCTGCGTACCGAACGTTTTCTGATCGGCGCCGATGCCGGCCCGATCGTGCTGTCCGAGGTGCCGGCGTTGTTTGCGCGGCGTCTGGCACTGGCCATCGAGACCATGCCGAGCGCCCAACGCGAGGCCGCCGGCGTGCAATGGCGCCTGCTGCAGCAATTGCATGCACTGGTCGCCGAAGGGCGCATGCTCGACGAGCGTTCGCAGGTGATCCAGGTGCTGGCATGGAACCCGGATGTGGACCTGGACCAGGTCGAAGTGGCCTACATCCTGGCCGCCGAATACCGCGAAGGCATGCGCGACTGGCTCCGCCGCGCCGCACTGGTGCGCCTGCCCGACAGCGCGTTGCGCCTGGACGAAGTGCTGCTGTCGTCCTGCAGCCCACTCGGTGCGCAGGCCGACGATGTGGACTACATGGAAGCGATGCGCCCGCTGCATCGCGGTTTCATGCAATTGTTCAGCCAGCGTCTGAGCCAGCTGGTGCTGCAGGCCGAGCAGGCCGAACGTCAGGCCGGCCTGCACCCGCTGCCGCGTGCCACGGCCGCCAGCGACGAAGTCTCTCAGGACTGGGCGGCGTAATCGTCGATCGGTTCCAGCACGCCATAGCGTTCCTTGTGCAGCTTGCCGGGCAATGGCGGCAGCTGCACCAGCGCATCGGGCACAGCGGTGTCCGGTAGCCGGTCCAGCAGATCGCGGATCAGGCTCAGGCGGCCACGCTTCTGGTCGTTGAAATCCACCAGCGTCCAAGGTGCATCGGGCGTATGCGTCGCCTCCAGCATGCGTTCGCGCGCGGCGGTGTAGTCGTCGTATTTGGTGCGTGACTGCAGGTCCACCGGCGACAGCTTCCAGCCCTTGAGTGGGTCTTCGCGGCGTTCGGCAAAGCGCTTTTCCTGCTCGGCCTGGTCCACGCACAACCAGTACTTGAATAGCAGGATGCCGTCGTCGACCAGCATCTGTTCGAAGCGTGGCGCCTGCTCCAGGAACAGGTCGTATTGCGCGTCGGTGCAATAGCCCATCACCTTCTCGACGCCGGCGCGGTTGTACCAGCTGCGATCCATCAGCACCAGTTCGCCGGCTGCCGGCAGGTGCGTGACATAGCGCTGGAAATACCACTGGGTGCTTTCGCGGTCGTTGGGCTTGGGCAGCGCCACCACGCGACACTGCCGTGGGTTGAGGTGGCTGGCGATGGTCTGGATGACGCCGCCCTTGCCGGCGGTGTCGCGGCCTTCCACCAGGACCAGGGCGCGCTGGTTGGTGTGGCGCAACCAGCGCGCCATGTCCACCAGTTCCAACTGCATTGGCGCCAGCAACTTTTTATAAGCCTTGCGTTTCAAGTGCGACATGCGCGTTCCAGCAGCGGTGGAAAGCGCGCAGACTATTCGCCTAAGCGTGGACGCAATGTCGCCAGATTGCAGGGTTTGGTGCGCGCATCCAGCTGCGCGCGCACGATCTTTTCCCAGGCCGTGCGGCAGGCCGAGGTGGAGCCGGGCAGACAGAACACGAAGCTGTGATTGGCCAGCCCGGCAAAGGCGCGCGACTGCAGCGAGGAGGTGCCGATTTCTTCCACGCTGATCGCGCGGAACATCTCGCCGAAGCCAGGCATGACCTTGTCCAGCAACGGGGTGATCGCTTCCGGGGTGCTGTCGCGACCCGTAAAGCCGGTGCCACCGGTGATCAGGATCCCATCCACCTGCGCATCTGCGATCCAGCCGGAGACGATCGCCCGCATCCGGTAACGGTCGTCCGGGCACAGCGCACGTTCGTGCAGGACGTGGCCTTCATGGGTGAGGACATCGGCCAGGTAATCGCCGGAGCGGTCGTCGGCCAGGGTGCGGCTGTCGGACACGGTCAGCACGCACAGGCGCAAGGGAATGAAATCGAGATTGGAAGGCATGCGCGCAGCCTAGCGAGCCTGGACGGCCGGGTACAGCGCCGCGGTGTGAAGTTGCACGGAGCACCTGACTATCGGGCACGGACTGATGCACTGCCGTTAGCCCCTCTCCTGCGGGAGAGGGGTGAGGGTACGGTTGACCAGTGTGATTGCCGCAGACGTCGCCTCATCCCGCGCTACGCACCACCTTTCCTCCACGAAGGGGAACAATGTCCCGACGCAAGAAGGGAATGCAGCGTCGATGCGTATCCGCCGCTTTGGGCAGCGTTTTCAGCCATGCCATCTCAGGCCAACACAGCAGCGAGGCCAGCTCGCAGCATCCAATGAGCCAAGTCGGGCACCAACGACTAAACCCCCCGCCATCCACTGCGCTGAGCAATGCCACGCAGCAGCGCGGCCAGGTCATCCGCAAATCCATCCATATCGAACAGGCCACTGCGCAGGCGTTGCTCCGCCAGCTGCGCACGCACGCCACGCAAGGCCTCCGCATCGCTCGCCAGCTCGATCGCTTTGGCCACGAACGTAGCGTCATCGGCCACATTCATTTCATCCAGCCCCAGATGATGATTCAGGCTGCCGGCCACGCGCGCGGCAAATGTCTGACCAGGTGTGGTCAAGACCGGGCAGCCTGCCCATAACGCATCGGAGGCGGTGGTGTGCGCGTTGTACGGATGCGTATCCAAGAACAAGTCCGCATGTCGATAGCGCGCCAGATACTGCGGGTGCGGCAGTTTGGGCATGAAGACCAAACGCTGCGCGTGCACGCCCTGTGCCTGCGCTGCTGCACGCAATCGCGCATCCGCTTCACCCGGGCCGGACAGCAGCCACAGCACGCTGCCGGGCACCGCGCGCAATACCGCCAGCATGCGCGCGGTGCTGCGTGGATTGAGCTTGTAACTGTTGTTGAAGCAGCACAGCACCACAGCGTGATCCGGCAGCCCGCACTGCGCGCGCGATGGCGCTTCGGCCACCGTGCGCGAGGTGTCCGATGGTTGAAATGCGCGCGGCAGGCGCAGCACCTGTTCGCTGTAGAACGGCTCCAGCCACGTCGGCAATGCGATGGCGTCGCCAAGCACATAATCCATCCACGGCGCGCCCGAGGTGCCCGGATACGCCAGCCAGTTGAGTTGCACCGGTGCCGGCCGCAATGCGAAGACTTCCGGTCGTCCCCCACCGCCCCAGCCGCGCAGATCGAACAGCAGGTCGATGCCCTGGTTGCGGATATGTTGCGCGGTTGCCAGATGCCCCAGCGCAGTGACATCGTGCATGCGCGTTGCCTGCGCCAGGCGCGCGCGAATGTCGCTGCCATCGTCCGGGCTGGTTGCAAACAACTGCACCTGCAGGTCCGGCTGGCGTCGCCGCAACGCTTCGAACAAGGCCACCGTCAGCAAGCCCGTCGGGTGGGCGCCAAAGCCGTTGGACACGAATCCGAGTTGCAGCGCGCCGCGGCTGCGCAGCGTGGCCGCTGGCAGTGGGTGCACGGAGGAGGCAATCGCCTGCGCGCGGGTACGGGCGCACGCCAGCTGCTCCGCAGCGCTGGCGTCCTCGCTCAGGAACGCGAAAGGCTCCACGGCCGCTTCGCCTTGCGTTACTGCGGTGCGCACCTGTGCAGCCAGCGATTCCAGTTCGCGCCAATCGCATAAGCGGCGTCGCCAGTTGAGCAGTTGTGCGGTGATGTAGGGCTCGTGGGGCAGCAGCCGATGGGCGCGTGCGTAGGCGGCCGCGGCCTGTTCCGGTTGGCCTGCATCTTCGAGCGCGTGCCCAAGCCACAGGGCGATCCCCGGATGCTGCGGTACCAGGTCCGAGGCCTGTTGGAGCAGCGTGGCCGCTTCTGCATGGCGCTGCTGCGCCCAGCGCACCCGTCCCAGCCGCGCCACCGCTTCCGGATGGCTCGGGTGCAGCGCCAGCGCGCGCTGCACGGCCGTTTCGCCGGCAGCGGTGACGCCCATGCCCAGCTCGGCATCGGCCAGCATCAACCAGGCGACGAAATCGCCAGGCTGGCGTCGCACTTGCTCGCGCAGCTGCAGCAGCTCGCGCGGGACTTGCGCACTCACGGGCTATCGCTCAACCGTGCCAGTTCGTCGGCTTGATGTTCGTGCAGCAGCCTCCCGATCAATGCATCCAGATCGCCTTCGATGATGTTGGGCAGGTCGTACAAGGTCAGCCCTTCGACGCGATGGTCGGTGATGCGACCCTGCGGAAAGCTATAGGTACGAATGCGCTGGCTGCGGTCGCCGCTGCCCACCTGCAACTTGCGCGTCTGCGCTTCGGCCGCTGCCGCCTTGCTGCGTTCGGTGTCCAGCAACTGCGCCTTCAACCGCTTCATCGCCTTGTCGCGATTGGCATGCTGGCTGCGCTCGGTCTGGCATTCCACCACCACCCCGCTGGGCACGTGGGTGATGCGGATCGCCGATTCGGTCTTGTTGACGTGCTGGCCGCCCGCACCGGACGAGCGGAACGTGTCCACCTTCAGATCGGCCGGATTGATCGTGATCTCTTCCACGTCGTCGGCTTCGGGAATGATCGCCACCGTTGCGGCCGAGGTGTGGATACGGCCTTGCGATTCGGTTGCCGGTACGCGTTGCACGCGATGGGTGCCGGATTCGAATTTCAGCCGCGAATACGCACCGCGCCCGACCACCCGCGCCACCACTTCCTTGTAGCCGCCGTGCTCGCCGGGACTGTCGGATTCGATTTCCACCTTCCAGCCCTGGCGCTCGGCGTAGCGTGCGTACATGCGGAACAGGTCGCCGGCAAAGATCGCCGCTTCGTCACCGCCAGTGCCCGCGCGCACTTCCAGAAACAGGTTGCCGTCATCGCGCGGGTCGCGCGGTACCAGCAGCGATGCCAGCTGTGCATCGAGTTGTTCCAGGCGCGCCTGTGCAGCGGCAATTTCCTCTTCGGCCAGCTCGCGCATCTCCGGGTCGTTGCGCAGGGCTTCGGCCGTGGCCAGGTCGGCCTTGGCGCGCGCCTCCTCTTCCAGCGCCACCGCCACCGGCTCCAGTTGCGACAGTTCGCGCGAGAGCGTACGGAACGTGTCGTTGTTGCCCACCACATCGGGGTCGGAGAGCAGGTGCTGCAGTTCTTCGCGGCGCTCGGCCAGCGCTTGGAGCTTACGGCGCAGGGTCGGCGTCATCGGTCCTCACGATCGGGGTAGCTATGGGGGGATGTTGGTAACCCGGCTTTTCCGGAAACAGCCGGTCGGCCGCAGCCGTCAATTCCAGGTCGTTGTTGAGCGCCGCATCGCGCAGTGCGGCGGTGGGCGGATGCAGCAAGCGGTTGGTCAGCGCATGCGCCAACTGTTCCAGCACTTCGTCGGCCGGTTTTCCGTTGTGCAACTGCTGGCGTGCCTTGGCCAGCAGTTCGTCGCGGGTGCTATCGCCAAACGCGCGCAGCCGCTTGAGTGGTGCCTGATGCGCAGTGGCCTGCAGCGTTTCGACATAGCGCGCCACTTGCAGGTCGATGATGGCTTCGGCCTGGTCGGCCGCTTCGCGGCGCCCGCGGCGATTGTCTTCGACCGCACGTTCCAGGTCGTCCACCGTGTACAAGTAGGCGTCGCTCAACTCGCCCACCGAGGCCTCGATATCGCGCGGCACCGCCAGGTCGAACAGCAGCATCGGTTTGCGCTTGCGTGCGCGTAAGGCCTGTTCCACCTGTGCGCGGGTCACCAGCGGCTCACGCGCAGCGGTGGCCGAAAACACCACGTCGGCCTCGGCCAGGTGGCGTTCCAGATCGGTCAGCGGCAAAGCGAAGCCGCCGTGCTGGCTGGCCAGTGTCTGTGCATGGGCCAGGGTGCGGTTGGCGATCAGCAGGCGGCGCACGCGGCCTTCGCTCAGATGCTTGGCCGCCAGTTCGATGGTTTCGCCGGCACCGATCAACAGCACCGTGGATTCGTTGAGCCGGGCAAACGAGTCCTGTGCCAGTCGCACCGCCGTGGATGCGACCGACACTGGATTTGCGCCGACACGGGTGTCGGTACGCGCACGCTTGGCCACCGAAAAGGTCTGTTGGAACAGCCGGTCCAACCCGCTGCCCAGCGCGCCGTGCGCCCGCGCCACTGCCCAGGCGTCCTTCACCTGGCCCAAAATCTGGGGTTCTCCCAATACCATCGAATCCAGCCCGGTGGCGACACGAAACAGGTGACGCACCGCCTCGGCTTCCTGGTGCTGGTACAGATAACCGCTCAGGCCGGGCGCGTGGGTTTCCAGCCAGTTGACCAGGCTGTGCGCCTCCTCGGCCATCGCATACAACTCGGTACGGTTGCAGGTGGACAGCAGCGCGGCCTCGCTCACCTGGGGCAGCGCACGCAGCGATTCGAGCGCGCGCGGTAGCGCATCACCTGCGAACGCCGCGCGTTCGCGCAGGTCCACAGGTGCGGTCTGGTGATTCAGTCCGAGCACCCACAACGTCATTGTTCAGTTGCTTGCGATAAGCTGGCGGCCATTCAGGGCCCCATTTTACGGCCCGGTTGCCCCCGATGCCTGTACCGATTCGCATCCTGAGTGTTCTTTTGCTGGTCGCAATGTCCGCCAGTGCCACCGCAGCACCCAAGAAAGCACCGCCCGCTTCGCCGCCAAGCAGTGCCGGCGCCTCGTCGCTGGAACCCGTGCTTGCCGGCGAATTCGCCTTGCAGGCCGGGCAACTGGACGATGCCGCGCGCGCCTACCTGGACGCCGCCAAGGCCGAGGCCGGCGATGCCGGGCTGGCCGAGCGCGCCGCCCGCATCTCCATGCTGGCCAACGACGACCCGCGCGCGATCGAAGCGCTGGCGTTGTGGCGCGCCCGCGCACCGTCGTCGATGTCCATGCGCAGCACCGAGGCCTCGCTGGCTCTGCGCCGCAACGACCTGCGCACCGCACGCCGCGACCTGCTCGGCCTGCTCAAGGAGCCCGACCCGCGTGGCTGGCGCTTTGCGCTGATCGCCCTGGCCAACGGCGGCCGCGAGCCGGAAGCCTCGGCCGACGTGCTCGAAGACCTGGTCAAGGCCGGCGCCATCCCGAATCAGATCGAAGCCTGGCAGGAATTCGGCCGGCTTGCGCTGCGCATGGAGCGCCCGGCGCTGGCCAAGCGCATCGTCGACGAGGTGGTGCGCCGCTTCCCCGAAGAGCCGCGCGTGGCCTTGCTGCACGCGACCCAGTTGCAGCAGGAAGGCAAGAACGACGAAGCGCTGGCGCTGCTGAAGAACATCGAACCGCAAGCGGTCAAGGACTCCGAGCTGCGCGGCGCGCTGGCGTTCGCCTACGACGCCATGGGCCAGACCGAAGCTGCTGCACGCGTGCTCTCGACCGGGCCGCAGGACACGCAGACCTATGGCTTGCGTGCCTCGATGCTGGCCAAGGAAAAAGACCGCAGCTCGCTGGAGGCGCTGTACGCCGAGCTCAAGAGCAACGCCACCAAGCCCGATCCGGACCGCCGTCTGCTGCTGGGCAAGATCGCCGAATTCCTCAAACGCTACGACGAGGCGGTGGAGTGGTATCGCGGCGTGCCGGGTGGTCCGCAACTCAGCGAGGCGCGTCTGCGCGCCGCCAGCGCCTTGTACGAACTGGGCCGCAAGCCCGAAGCGCTTGCCGAAGCCCGCGCCCTGCAGGGCGACGCCAGTGCCGACGATGACGCGCGCCGCGACGCCTACGTGCTCGAAGCCGAGCTGCATCAGCGGGCCGACGATGCACCGGGCGAACTGGACGCGTTCGAACGTGGCCTGGCCGCCTACCCGGACGATAGCGCGTTGCTGTATGCCCGCGGGCTGGCCTGGGAGCGGCGCGACGATGTCCCGCGTGCCGAGGCCGATCTGCGCAAGATCCTGGTGACCGAACCGGAAAACGTCGCAGCCCTGAACGCGCTGGGCTACACCCTGGCCGACCGCACCACCCGCTACAAGGAAGCGTTGGCGCTGATCGACCGCGCCCGCACCGCCGACCCGGACAACCCGGCCATCGTCGATAGTTATGGCTGGGTGCTGTACCGGATGGGCCGTACCAAGGAGGCGCTGGTGCAGCTGCGCCGCGCCTGGGCGCTGGTCAAGGACCCGGAAATCGCGGCCCACGTCGGCGAAGTGCTGTGGGTTAGCGGCAAGCAGGACGAAGCACGTCGCTACTTCGATGAAGCGCGCCGTCTCGACCCCGACAACCGTGCGCTGCAGCGTGCGGTGGAGAAGTTCGGGCTATGAGCAAGACGGTCCGAACGCTGGCCCTGGGCGGGCTGGTGCTGGCCGGGCTGTCGGCCTGCGTCAGCGTGCCGCGCGGGCAGGGCAGCGGTGCGGCGGTGGTCGATCACGTCTCCGACAGTGCGCGCCAGGCCGAAGCCGCTCGCCAGGCCTGGTTGCAGGCGCATCCCCACTGGTCCTTCCAGGGCCGGGTGGCGATCAGCAAGGACCGCAACGGCGGCAGCGGCCGCATCGACTGGCAGCAGGATGGCCCGCGCTACCGCGTGCAACTCAGTGCGCCGGTCACCCGGCAAAGCTGGGTGCTCACCGGCGACACCACCAGTGGCGCCGGCCGGCTGGAAGGGCTGGAGGGCGGTCCGCGCAGTGGCCCCGATGCCGAGCAGGCGCTGCTGGAAGCAACCGGCTGGACCATCCCGGTCAACCAGATGCCGGACTGGGTGCGCGCGCTGCGCATCGCCGGTGCGGGTGCCGCACGCGTCGACCTGGATGCCGCCGGGCGCCCGCGCACCGTGCAGCAGGACGGCTGGACGATCGACTTTCTGGCCTGGACGCCAGCCAGCGCCGAGCAGCCCGAGCTGCCGCAGCGGATCGAAGCCCGTAGCGGCGAGGCCAAGGTGCGCCTGCTGGTCGACCAATGGACCGTATCGCCCTGATGGACGCGCCGGACACGGACTGGTCGGCCTGGCCTGCGCCGGCCAAGCTGAATTTGTTTCTGCAAATCACCGGGCGCCGGGCCGACGGCTACCACCTGCTGCAGACCGTGTTCCGGCTGCTGGACTGGGGGGACACCGTTCATCTTCGCGTGCGCAGCGGCGGCCAGATCCGCCGCGTGGGCGAGAGTTTGCCCGGCGTGGCCGAAGACGATGATCTGGTGATCCGCGCCGCGCGCCTGCTGCAGTCGGCAACCGGCGCCCAGGCGGGCGCGGAGATTCGGGTCGACAAACGCATCCCGGCAGGGGGAGGTTTCGGCGGCGGTTCCTCGGACGCGGCCACCGTGCTGGTGGCGCTCAATGCCTTGTGGGGCCTGGGTCTGGCGGCCGATGCGCTGGCCGAGCTGGGCTTGCAGCTGGGCGCAGACGTGCCAGTCTTCGTGCGCGGCCACAATGCCTGGGCCGAAGGCGTGGGCGAACAACTGACCCCGATTTCCCTGCCGGAAGCGGCCTATCTGCTGGTCGATCCCGGCGTTCACGTGCCGACACCAGCGTTATTTCGATCACAGGAATTGACGCGGGATGCTGCGCCCGCGAAAATAGCGGACTTCGCTTCCGGTTCCCTGCTCGACAATGCGTTCGAGCCGGTCCTGCGGCGCCGCGAACCCGCCGTCGAGGCCGTGTTCCAGGCGCTTTCCAGGGTCGGTACACCGCGTTTGACCGGGTCGGGAAGTGGCTGTTTCGTCGAATTCGCCACGCGCGCTGCTGCAGAGCAGGCGCTGGCGCAGTTGCCGGGCGGCCTGCGGGCGTGGGTGGCGGAGGGTGCATCGCACTCGCCGTTGCTCGACGCACGGGACGCGAGACAAGTTTGATGCAGGGGCGTCGCCAAGAGGCCCAAGGCACCAGGTTTTGATCCTGGCATTCGTAGGTTCGAATCCTACCGCCCCTGCCAGTTTGTCGAGAAAGGCAGGTCCGCCTGCACCAGGTTTCACTGCAGATCCGTCTGCAACACCTCGCGCATCCTTGCGCGGGACTCGAACGAAAGCCCGGCATTGGTTCGGCTTTGTCCTGCTCCACCATCGATCCGCACGCTCTTCGCCGCCGCCCGAGAGATCTCATGCAAGACCAACGTAATCTGCTGGTGTTCTCCGGCAATGCCAACAAGCCGCTTGCCCAGAGCATCTGCAAGGAACTGGGCGTTCGCATGGGCAAGGCGTTGGTCACGCGCTTTTCCGACGGCGAAGTGCAGGTGGAGATCGAAGAGAGCGTGCGTCGGCAGGAAGTGTTCGTCATCCAGCCTACCTGCGCGCCCAGCGCCGAAAACCTGATGGAACTGCTGGTGCTGATCGACGCGCTCAAGCGCGCCAGCGCCCAGTCCGTTACCGCGGTGATCCCGTATTTCGGTTATTCGCGCCAGGACCGTCGCATGCGCTCCTCGCGCGTGCCGATCACTGCCAAGGTGGCTGCCAAGATGATCTGCGCCATGGAGGCGGACCGCGTGCTGACGGTCGACCTGCACGCCGACCAGATCCAGGGTTTCTTCGATGTGCCGGTCGACAACGTCTATGCCTCGCCGCTGCTGCTGGCCGACATCTGGCGCGCCTACGGCACCGACAACCTGATCGTGGTGTCGCCCGACGTGGGTGGCGTGGTGCGCGCACGCGCCGTCGCCAAGCGCCTGGATGACGCCGATCTGGCCATCATCGACAAGCGCCGTCCGCGCGCCAATGTGGCCACCGTGATGAACATCATCGGCGACGTGCAGGGCAAGACCTGCGTGCTGGTCGACGACCTGGTCGACACCGCCGGTACCTTGTGCGCCGCTGCCGCGGCGCTGAAGCAGCGCGGCGCGCTCAAGGTCGTGGCCTACATCACCCACCCGGTACTCTCGGGCCCGGCGGTGGACAACATCAACAATTCGCAGCTCGACGAGCTGGTGGTCACCGACACGATTCCGCTGAGCGAAGCGGCGCGCACCTGCGCCAAGATTCGTCAGCTTAGCGTGGCCGAACTGCTGGCCGAGACCATCCGCCGTATCGCCTTCGGCGAATCGGTCAGCTCGCTTTACGTCGACTGATGCCCCATTCGGTGCCCGGATTCCCGGGTGCCGCCACACGTCTCACCTGGTCGCGGGTGAGACGCTTCATCGCCGCGAGGCGGTGTTCCAACCAGGTAGTGAAATCCAATGGCAAAGACTCATGAAATCAAGGTCGAGCGCCGCGCTGACGAGGGGAAGGGTGCGAGCCGCCGCCTGCGTCACGCTGGCGTCATTCCGGCCATCGTGTACGGTGGCGAACTTGAGCCGGTCAGCATCCAGCTCAACCACGAGCAGATCTGGCTTGCTCAGCAGAACGAGTGGTTCTACTCGTCCATCCTGGACCTGAACCTCAACGGCGACGTGCAACAGGTGCTGCTGCGCGACATGCAGCGCCATCCGTTCAAGCAGCTGATCATGCACATCGACTTCCAGCGCGTCAGCGCCAACGAGAAGCTCAGTGCTGCCGTGCCGCTGCACTTCATCAACGAAGCATCCTCGCCGGCCGGCAAGTCGAGCGAGGTGGTCGTCACCCACGAGCTCAACGAAGTCCAGGTGGTCTGCCTGCCGAAGGATCTGCCGGAGTTCATCGAGGTGGACCTCGGTGCACTGGAAGTGGGCAACGTGATCCACCTGTCCGAAATCAAGCTGCCGGCCGGTGTTGAAATTCCGGAGCTGAAGCTGGGCAAGGAGCACGACGTGGCAGTGGTGGCTGCCAAGCACGTGCGGATCGAAGAAGACGACGCTGCCGGCGAAGAAGGCAGCGAAGGCGCCGAGACCAAGTAATCCGTCGGCCGATCCCCTGCATTGCGCGCGGGATCGGCTGCGGTCACTGGCATGACTGCACTCCGCCTGATCGTCGGGCTCGGCAATCCGGGTCCGGAACACGCGCAAACCCGGCATAACGCCGGGTTTCGTTTCGTCGATGCCCTCATCGAGCGCAGTGGCGCCCGCTGGGCATTGGACAGCAAGTTGTTCGGCGAGATCGCCAGGGTCGAGATCGCGGGACAGCCGGTCTGGCTGCTCAAGCCGGCCACCTTCATGAATCTCAGCGGCAAGTCGATCACCGCCGCATTGCGGTTCTGGAAGATCGAGCCCGAACACCTGCTGGTCGCCCACGACGAACTGGATCTGGCGCCCGGTACCGCGCGGCTCAAGTTCGACGGCGGTCACGGCGGGCAAAACGGCTTGCGCGACACCATTCGCCTGCTCGGGCACGGCAAATTTCACCGTCTACGCGTTGGCATCGGTCATCCCGGCCATAAGGATCGCGTGGTGCCCTGGGTGCTGGGGCGGGCAGGGCGCGAGGACGATGCGGCGATCGGCGCTGCGGTGGACGCCGCCATCGATGTGCTGCCGCTGGCGATGGAAGGCAATTTCAACGAGGCGATGAAACGCCTGCACACCGAAAAAAAATAGAGAATGGGGAATAGGGAATGGACAGGGCGCTGCTCCTGCCATTCTCCATTCCCGATTCTCCATTCACTGGAAAACCCATGGGTATCAAATGCGGCATCGTCGGCCTGCCCAATGTCGGCAAGTCGACCCTGTTCAATGCGCTGACCAAGGCCGGCATCGCTGCGGCCAACTTCCCGTTCTGCACCATCGAGCCGAACGTCGGCATCGTGCCGGTGCCGGATCCGCGTCTCAATCAGCTGGCTGACATCGTCAAGCCGCAGAAGCTGATCCCTACCGCGGTCGAGTTCGTCGATATCGCCGGCCTGGTGGCCGGCGCGGCGAGCGGCGAAGGCCTGGGCAACAAGTTCCTGGCGCACATCCGCGAAGTCGATGCGATCACCCACGTGGTGCGTTGCTTCGAGAACGACGACGTCATCCACGTCAACAACAAGGTCGACCCGATCGCCGATATCGAAACCATCGATACCGAGCTGGCGCTGGCCGATCTGGATAGCGTGGAAAAGGCCCTCAACCGTGCCGAACGCAGCGCCAAGGGCGGCGACAAGGATGCAGCGGCGCGCAAGCCGGTGCTGGCCAAACTGCAGGCCGCGTTAGCGGATGGCAAGGCGGGTCGTGCCGCCGGTCTGGACGAGGAAGAAAAGGCGCTGGTGCGCGATCTGTTCCTGCTGACGCTCAAGCCGGTGCTTTACATCGCCAACGTGCTGGAAGACGGCTTCGAGAACAATCCGCACCTGGATGCGGTGCGCGCGCATGCGGCTGCCGAAGGTGCCGAAGTGGTGCCGGTCTCGGCGGCCATCGAAGAAGAGCTGTCGCAGCTGGACGATACCGATCGCGACAGCTTCCTGGCCGATCTCGGCCTGGAAGAGCCGGGCTTGAATCGCGTCATCCGTGCGGCCTACACGCTGTTGGGCCTGCAGACGTATTTCACTGCAGGGGTCAAGGAAGTGCGCGCCTGGACGGTCAAGGCCGGTTCGACGGCGCCGCAGGCTGCTGCCGTGATCCATACCGATTTCGAAAAGGGCTTCATCCGCGCCGAAACGATTGGTTTCGACGACTTCATCAAATACCGCGGCGAAACCGGTGCCCGCGATGCCGGGCGCCTGCGCCTGGAAGGCAAGGAATACCGTGTCCAGGAAGGCGATGTGCTGCACTTCCGCTTCAACGTGTGATCGGCTGTGCGTGGCGCCTGGCGCCGCGTGTCGTTGAGAGTGAAGGATTGCTCAAAATTTTTGTTGACACTGCATGCGTCCCACAACAAAATAACGGGCTGCTTCACCCCGAACCGAATTCGCCTCGCGGCGCACAGGTCCGGTAGTAAAAGCTGGAGGGATACCCAAGCGGCCAACGGGGGCAGACTGTAAATCTGCTGGCTTACGCCTTCGGTGGTTCGAATCCACCTCCCTCCACCAGTTTCACGTTGTGGCATGCAGTTCCCGGC
Source organism: Xanthomonas sp. DAR33341 (assembly GCF_003992815.1). Classification (NCBI taxonomy): domain Bacteria; kingdom Pseudomonadati; phylum Pseudomonadota; class Gammaproteobacteria; order Lysobacterales; family Lysobacteraceae; genus Xanthomonas; species Xanthomonas sp. DAR33341. The sequence continues at coordinate 121,177 of NZ_QEYV01000035.1, forward strand.
GCGGGAGTAGTTCAACGGTAGAACCTCAGCCTTCCAAGCTGATGGTGCGGGTTCGATTCCCGTCTCCCGCTCCATTGAACGCAAATGCATGGCATAATGCAAAACTCGCTCACGTAGCTCAGTCGGTAGAGCACCTCCTTGGTAAGGAGGAGGTCGAAGGTTCGATTCCTTTCGTGAGCACCATTACTCAATCGTCTTCAACTCCAAACGATTACCGAGACACGCACCCATGGCAAAAGCTAAATTCGAGCGCACCAAGCCGCACGTGAACGTCGGCACCATCGGTCACGTTGACCATGGCAAGACCACGTTGACCGCTGCGCTGACCAAGATCGGTGCCGAGCGTTTCGGTGGTGAGTTCAAGGCGTACGACGCGATCGACGCGGCGCCGGAAGAGAAGGCGCGCGGCATCACGATTTCGACCGCGCACGTCGAATACGAATCCCCGACCCGCCACTACGCGCACGTCGACTGCCCCGGCCACGCCGACTACGTCAAGAACATGATCACCGGTGCGGCGCAGATGGACGGCGCGATCCTGGTGTGCTCGGCCGCCGACGGCCCGATGCCGCAGACCCGTGAGCATATCCTGCTCTCGCGCCAGGTCGGTGTGCCGCACATCGTGGTGTTCCTGAACAAGGCCGACATGGTCGACGACGCCGAGCTGCTCGAGCTAGTCGAAATGGAAGTGCGCGAGCTGCTGAGCAAGTACGACTTCCCGGGCGACGACACCCCGATCATCCACGGTTCGGCGCGTCTGGCGCTGGACGGCGATCAGAGCGATATCGGTGTGCCGGCGATCCTGAAGCTGGTCGAAGCGCTGGATTCGTTCATTCCCGAGCCGACCCGCGACGTCGACCGTCCGTTCCTGATGCCGGTCGAAGACGTGTTCTCGATCTCCGGCCGCGGCACCGTGGTGACCGGTCGTATCGAGCGCGGCATCATCAAGGTGGGCGACGAAATCGAAATCGTCGGTATCCGCGATACGCAGAAGACCACCGTCACCGGCGTGGAAATGTTCCGCAAGCTGCTGGACCAGGGCCAGGCAGGCGACAACGCCGGTCTGCTGCTGCGCGGCACCAAGCGTGACGACGTCGAGCGCGGCCAGGTGCTGTGCAAGCCGGGTTCGATCAAGCCGCACACCGAGTTCGAAGCCGAAGTCTACGTGCTGTCCAAGGATGAGGGTGGCCGTCATACCCCGTTCTTCAAGGGCTACCGTCCGCAGTTCTACTTCCGCACCACCGACATCACTGGCGCTTGCCAGTTGCCGGAAGGCGTGGAAATGGTGATGCCGGGCGACAACGTGAAGATGGTCGTGACCCTGATCAACCCGGTCGCGATGGACGAGGGTCTGCGCTTCGCCATCCGTGAAGGCGGTCGTACCGTCGGCGCCGGCGTGGTTGCCAAGATCATTAAGTAAGTGCCTGTATCCAGCCGCCTGTTGGCGGCTGGATTCAAACGAATGGCGGGCCGGCTGAACCGCGGTCCGCCTTCGTTGTCTTGGGGTTTGCGGTAAACGAGTACATACGCCAGTAGCTCAATTGGCAGAGCAGCGGTCTCCAAAACCGCAGGTTGGGGGTTCGAGTCCCTCCTGGCGTGCCACTCCTCTTTCCGGCCCAGCGACTCGGGTCAGATCGGTAACTAGAGCCGGATGAATAGCAAAATCGAGCCTTCCAAGAGCGCGTCCTCTAGCGCTGATGTCGTTAAGTACGTTGTCTCCGCTGCCCTGGTGGTTGCGGGGCTTTTTGTGTGGTTCTGGTTCTCCGCTCCCGAGCGCGCGACCCAGCTGGGCGCGTGGACGCCGCAGCTGCGTGCATTGGCTGTCATCGTCGGGTTGGTGGCGGGTGCATTTGTGTTTTTGGGTACCGGCAAGGGCCGGGAGACCCGCGAATTCCTGTCCGAATCCAGGTTCGAGTTGCGTAAGGTTGTCTGGCCGACGCGCCAGGAAGCTATCCGCACCACCTGGGTCGTCATTGTTGTTGTAATCATTCTGAGTTTGCTGTTGGGCGGCTTCGACTTTGTCATCCAGAAGCTCACGCAGTGGTTCCTGGCTCGTTGAGGAGAATCAAGCAGTGAAGCGTTGGTATGTCGTTCACGCCTATTCAGGCTTCGAAAAATCCGTTGCGCAGGCATTGCGCGACCGTATCGCGCGTGCCGAGATGGAAGATCGTTTCGGCGACGTGCTGGTGCCGACCGAAGAGGTCATCGAAATGCGCGCCGGCCAGAAGCGTCGGTCAGAGCGCAAGTTCTTCCCCGGCTACGTGCTGGTGCAGATCGAAACGCATGAAGAGGCCGGTATTCCGCGCATCGACAACGAAAGCTGGCACCTTGTGAAGGAAACTTCCAAGGTGATGGGTTTCATTGGCGGCACCGCCGACCGTCCTCTGCCGATTCGCGACGAAGAGGCGGATGCGATCCTGCAGCGGGTGCAAGATGGCGTCGAGAAGCCGCGTCCGAAGGTGCTGTTCGAGCCGGGCCAGATGGTGCGCGTCACCGAGGGTCCATTCAACGACTTCAACGGCGTCGTCGAGGAAGTCAATTACGAAAAGAGCAGGCTGCGTGTTGCCGTGCTCATCTTCGGTCGCTCCACGCCGGTCGAGCTCGAATTCGGTCAGGTCGAGAAAGGCTGACCCTGTGGGCGCCGGCTAGGCGCTCGCCCCAAATGCTGCTATAGTGCGCGGCTCGCTGTCCTGGCGAACCGCCTGGAACCAATGGCTGCCGCATGGCGGCCATCTGCGTGTGGTCAACAAACGTGAAGCCGGGACACGTGAATCCCGGTCCGATGGGGAGCCTGCAGGTCAGGCGCTAGCACCCGGAGAGTATTGAAATGGCTAAGAAGATTACCGCTTTCATCAAGTTGCAGGTCAAGGCCGGTCAGGCCAACCCTGCGCCGCCGGTTGGCCCTGCACTGGGTCAGCGCGGTCTGAACATCATGGAATTCTGCAAGGCATTCAACGCGGCAACGTCGAAGCTGGAGCCGGGTCTGCCGACGCCGGTGATCATCACCGCGTATTCCGACCGTACCTTCACGTTCGTTACCAAGAGCACTCCGGCCAGCGTGCTGCTCAAGAAGGCCGCAGGCGTGAGCTCCGGCTCGAAGCGTCCCAACACCGACAAGGTGGGCAAGGTGACGCGCAAGCAGCTGGAAGAGATCGCCAAGGTCAAGGAAGCCGATTTGACGGCAGCCGAGCTGGAAGCGGCGGTGCGCACGATTGCGGGTTCTGCCCGCAGCATGGGTTTGACGGTGGAGGGCTAAGACATGGCACAGAGCAAGCGCGTTAAGGCCATTACGGCCGCTGTCGTTCCGGGCAAGACCTATGCCTTCGAAGACGCAATCAAGATCCTGAAGACCGCCACCAAGGCCAAGTTCGTCGAGTCGATCGACGTTGCCGTGCGCCTGGGCGTGGACGCCAAGAAGTCCGACCAGCAGGTGCGCGGTTCCACCGTGCTGCCGGCCGGTACCGGCAAGAGCGTGCGCGTTGCAGTGTTCGCACCTGCAGGCGCCAAGGCTGACGAAGCCCTGGCCGCTGGCGCCGAGGCCGTGGGCATGGACGACCTGGCCGAGAAGATGCAGGCCGGCGACCTGAACTATGACGTGGTCATCGCGACCCCGGACGCTATGCGCGTCGTCGGTAAGCTGGGCACCCTGCTGGGTCCGCGCGGCTTGATGCCGAACCCGAAGGTCGGCACCGTGTCGGCCAATCCGGGCGAAGCGGTCAAGAATGCCAAGTCGGGCCAGGTGCGCTACCGCACCGACAAGGCCGGCATCATCCACTGCACCATCGGCAAGGCCAGCTTCGACGACGAAGCGCTGAAGTCGAACCTGCAGGCGCTGTTGCTGGATCTGGTCAAGGCCAAGCCGGCCACCTCCAAGGGTACCTACCTGCAGAAGGTGTCGGTCAGCTCGACCATGGGTCCGGGCGTGACGGTGGACCAGTCGAGCCTGTCGTTGAAGTAAGCGAATGCGTCCGGCGTCATGCGCCTGACGTATTTGGCAGTACAGCATTGTTTTTCCGGCCCGGGTCACCGTGTGCTGGGAGTCCGTTCCCTCCTTTGGGGTAACGGACATTTTGAAGGCGATCGCCGGCACGTCCGGCGGTAGCCGTCAAAGACCGCAGGCGCGGTCAGCGCGGATCGACGACGGGCAGGGATGCTCGCACTGGCAAGGAGTCGCCGTCGATGCAGCGGGATCGCTTAATTGGTTCGTTTCGAACCGGCCGGCGTAGATGGTGTCGCCCTTCTGGAGCTTTCTGGTTTACGCGCGTCTGGGACATCCCGGATCGAGTCCACTCCAGGTCTAGAAAGGCCACCAAAGGAACATCGGTCGATGTTCCCGGCTTCCAGGAAGGAGGCTGCCCTGGACCGCAACCGGCAGGAGCCGCGAGCGGAGTAGTTTGAAGCGGGGATTAGGGATTCGGCATTGGGGATTTGCAGGAGCTGCTTCATGGCTTTCGACGAATCACCAATCACCAATCACCAATCCCGGCTTTAACGGAGGAGTGCAATGGCTCTCAATCTGTCCCAGAAGCAAGAAGTAGTCGCCGAGCTGGCAGACATCGCCGCCAAGGCCCACTCCCTGGTCGCTGCCGAATACGCTGGCACCACGGTCTCCCAGATGACCGCGATGCGCAAGCAGGCCCGCGAAACCGGCGTGTTCTTGAAAGTTGTCAAGAACACCCTGGCTGCGCGCGCCGTTGAAGGTACTGATTTCGCTGTCGCTGCTGACAAGCTGGTCGGTCCTTTGCTGTATGCGTTTTCGATGGAGGAGCCCGGCGCAGCCGGTCGCCTGATCAAGGAATTTGCCAAGAGCAACGACAAGCTGCAGGCCAAGGTCGTGTCCATCGGCGGGGAACTGTTCCCGGCTGGACACGTCGACGTATTGGCCTCGCTGCCGACCCGTGACCAGGCCCTGGCCATGCTGGCCCGCGTGCTGTCCGAACCGGCTGCCATGTTCGCCCGTGCCGTCAAGGCCGTTGGCGACAAGCAGGGTGGTGGCGACGAAGCCGCCGCGCCGGTCGCCGAGACTGCCGAAGCTTGATGTCCTAGCGTTCGCTAGAACCCCAATCCAGAAAATCATTTAAAGGTAATCACAATGTCCCTTACCAACGAACAGATCGTCGACGCCATCGCCGAGAAGTCCCTGATGGAAGTGATGGAGCTGGTCAAGGCCATCGAAGAAAAGTTCGGCGTCTCCGCCGCTGCCCCGGTCGCTGCTGCTGCAGCTGGCCCGGCCGCCGTAGTTGAAGAGCAGACCGAGTTCAACGTGGTGCTGACCAACTGTGGCACCAACAAGGTCGGCGTCATTAAGGCCGTCCGCGCCGTGACCGGCCTGGGTCTGAAGGAAGCCAAGGATCTGACCGAAGCCGGTGGCATGCTGAAGGAAGGCGCTTCGAAGGACGAAGCCGAGAAGATCAAGAAGGAACTGACCGAAGCTGGCGCGACTGTCGAAATCAAGTAAGCAACACCTTGCATCGCCAGCGTTTCATGGTGATGCACTGAAGGCTGGGAGCGTAAAGCTCCCGGCCTTTGGCCGTTTCGGACGGGAAGTGGGATTGGAGAATCGTACATGCAGCATGGCGCGATCATTCGATTCTCAATTCCCGATTCCCGGCCTCACCGAGTTGGTAGTTGGAAGTAGCGGGAGAAGGCGTGCTGGTGCCGGCAATACCAGCGACTTCCAACTGACAATTTTGTTATTTCAGGGCCGCCGCGATGTGGCCCCCGCAGCCTAGGGTGAAGACCTCATGACGTCTTATTCGTTCACCGAAAAAAAGCGTATCCGCAAGGACTTCGGTAAGCAGCGCTCGATCCTCGAAGTGCCGTTCCTGCTTGCCATCCAGGTGGATTCCTATCGCGAATTCCTGCAGGAAGACGTGGAGCCGAACAAGCGTAAGGACCTCGGTCTGCACGCGGCATTGAAGTCGGTGTTCCCGATTTCCAGCTACAGCGGCAACGCTGCGCTGGAGTACGTCGGTTACAAGTTGGGTCAGCCGGTGTTTGACGAGCGTGAATGCCGTCAGCGCGGCATGAGCTATGGCGCGCCGCTGCGCGTGACCGTGCGTCTGGTGATCTACGACCGCGAGTCGTCGACCAAGGCGATCAAGTACGTGAAGGAGCAGGAGGTCTATCTCGGCGAAATTCCGCTGATGACCGGCAACGGTACCTTCATCGTCAACGGCACCGAGCGCGTGATCGTCTCGCAGCTGCACCGCTCGCCGGGCGTGTTCTTCGATCACGACCGTGGCAAGACCCACAGCTCGGGCAAGCTGCTGTACAGCGCCCGCATCATTCCGTACCGCGGCTCGTGGTTGGACTTCGAGTTCGACCCGAAGGATGCGCTGTTCACCCGTATCGACCGTCGCCGCAAGCTGCCGGTGTCGATCCTGCTGCGTGCGCTTGGCTACAGCAACGAAGAGATGCTGGCCGAGTTCTTCGAGATCAACACCTTCCACATCAACCCGGACGAAGGCGTGCAGCTGGAGCTGGTGCCGGAGCGTCTGCGTGGTGAAACGCTGAACTTCGACCTGGCCGACGGCGACAAGGTCATCGTGGAAGCGGGCAAGCGCATCACTGCGCGTCACGTCAAGCAACTGGAAGCCGCCGGCGTTGCCGCGCTGGCCGTGCCGGACGACTACCTGGTCGGTCGTATCCTGTCGCACGACGTGGTCGATGGCTCCACCGGCGAACTGCTGGCCAATGCCAACGACGAAATCAACGAAGACCAGCTGGCTGCCTTCCGCAAGGCGGGCGTCGATGCGGTCGGCACCCTGTGGGTGAACGATCTGGATCGTGGTCCGTACCTGTCCAACACCTTGCGCATCGATCCGACCAAGACGCAGCTGGAAGCGCTGGTCGAAATCTACCGCATGATGCGTCCGGGCGAGCCGCCGACCAAGGAAGCGGCGCAGAACCTGTTCCACAACCTGTTCTTCACCTTCGAGCGCTACGACCTGTCCACGGTCGGCCGCATGAAGTTCAACCGTCGCGTCGGCCGCAAGGACGTGCTGGGCGAGTCGGTGCTTTACGACAAGAAGTACTTTGCCGAGCGTAACGACGAAGAATCCAAGCGCTTGGTTGCCGAGCACGCCGACACTTCCGACATCCTGGAAGTGATCAAGGTGCTCACCGAAATCCGCAACGGTCGCGGCGTGGTCGATGACATCGATCACCTGGGTAACCGTCGCGTGCGTTCGGTCGGCGAAATGGCCGAGAACGTGTTCCGCGTGGGCCTGGTCCGCGTCGAGCGCGCGGTCAAGGAGCGTCTGTCGATGGCCGAGTCCGAAGGCCTGACCCCGCAGGAGCTGATCAACGCCAAGCCGGTGGCTGCCGCGATCAAGGAATTCTTCGGCTCCTCGCAGCTGTCGCAGTTCATGGATCAGAACAACCCGCTGTCGGAAGTGACGCACAAGCGTCGCGTCTCCGCGCTGGGTCCGGGCGGTCTGACCCGCGAACGCGCCGGCTTCGAAGTGCGCGACGTGCACCCGACCCATTACGGCCGCGTCTGCACCATCGAAACGCCGGAAGGCCCGAACATCGGCCTGATCAACTCGCTGGCCGTGTTCGCCCGCACCAACCAGTACGGCTTCCTCGAGACGCCGTACCGTAAGGTGCTGGACGGCAAGGTCTCCGACGACGTCGAATACCTGTCGGCGATCGAGGAAAACGAGTACGTGATCGCCCAGGCGAACGCGCTGACCGATGCCAAGAACATGCTCACCGAGCAGTTCGTGCCGTGCCGGTTCCAGGGCGAATCGCTGTTGAAGCCGCCGTCCGAAGTGCACTTCATGGACGTCTCGCCGATGCAGACCGTGTCGGTCGCAGCGGCGCTGGTGCCGTTCCTCGAGCACGACGACGCCAACCGCGCACTGATGGGCGCCAACATGCAGCGCCAGGCCGTGCCGACACTGCGTTCGCAGAAGCCGCTGGTCGGTACCGGCATCGAGCGTGCGGTTGCGCGCGACTCGGGCGTGACCGTCAATGCGCTGCGTGGTGGCGTGATCGAGCAGATCGACGCAGCCCGCATCGTGGTCAAGGTCAATGAGGCAGAAATCGGCGGCGGCACCGATGCCGGCGTGGATATCTATAACCTGATCAAGTACACCCGCTCCAACCAGAACACCTGCATCAACCAGCGTCCGCTGGTGAATGTGGGCGACGTGATCGCGCGCGGCGACGTGCTGGCAGACGGCCCGTCCACCGACATCGGCGAACTGGCGCTGGGCCAGAACATGCTGATCGCGTTCATGCCGTGGAACGGCTACAACTTCGAAGACTCCATCCTGCTCTCCGAGCGCGTGGTGGAAGAAGATCGTTACACCACGATCCACATCGAAGAGCTGACCTGCGTTGCGCGCGACACCAAGTTGGGGCCGGAGGAAATTTCCGCCGACATCCCGAACGTGTCCGAGCAGGCCTTGAACCGTCTGGATGAAAGCGGCGTGGTGTACATCGGTGCGGAAGTGCGCGCCGGCGACATCATGGTCGGCAAGGTCACGCCGAAGGGCGAAAGCCAGCTGACTCCGGAAGAAAAGCTGCTGCGTGCGATCTTCGGCGAGAAGGCGTCCGACGTGAAGGACAGCTCGCTGCGCGTGCCCCCGGGCATGGACGGCACCGTCATCGACGTGCAGGTCTTCACCCGCGACGGCATCGAGAAGGACAAGCGTGCGCGTCAGATCGAAGAGTCTGAAATCAAGCGCGTCAAGAAGGACTTCGACGACCAGTTCCGCATCCTGGAAGCGGCCATCTACGCGCGTCTGCGCTCTCAGATCGTGGGTAAGGTCGCCAACGGCGGCGCCAACCTGAAGAAGGGCGACACCGTCACCGACGCGTACCTGGACGGGCTGAAGAAGTCCGATTGGTTCCAGCTGCGCATGAAGGACGAAGACGCTGCCGACGCCATCGAGCGTGCGCAGAAGCAGATCCAGGCGCACGAGAAGGAATTCGAAGCACGTTTTGCCGACAAGCGCGGCAAGATCACCCAGGGCGACGACCTCGCACCGGGCGTGCTGAAGATGGTCAAGGTGTTCCTGGCCGTGAAGCGCCGCATCCAGCCGGGCGACAAGATGGCGGGCCGCCACGGCAACAAGGGTGTGGTCTCCAACGTGGTGCCCGTGGAAGACATGCCGTACATGGCCACCGGCGAGTCGGTCGACATCGTGTTGAACCCGCTCGGCGTGCCGTCGCGTATGAACATCGGCCAGATTCTGGAAGTGCATCTGGGTTGGGCCGCCAAGGGCCTGGGTCGCAAGATCCAGCGCATGCTGGAAGCCCAGGCCGCCGTCAGCGAACTGCGCAAGTTCCTCAACGACATCTACAACCACGACAACGCGATCAATGCACAGCGCGTGGACCTGTCGCAGTTCAGCGATGAGGAATTGCTCAACCTGGGCAAGAACCTGATCGACGGCGTGCCGATGGCGACCCCGGTGTTCGACGGCGCCAGCGAAGCGGAAATCAAGCGCATGCTGGAGCTGGCCGATCTGCCGCAGAGCGGTCAGACCCAGCTGTACGACGGTCGCACTGGCGAAGCGTTCGATCGCAAGACCACGGTCGGTTACATGCATTACCTGAAGTTGAACCACTTGGTCGACGACAAGATGCATGCGCGCTCGACTGGCCCGTACTCGCTGGTGACCCAGCAGCCGCTGGGCGGCAAGGCGCAGTTCGGTGGTCAGCGCTTCGGCGAAATGGAAGTCTGGGCGCTGGAAGCCTACGGCGCGGCCTACACCTTGCAGGAAATGCTGACGGTGAAGTCCGACGACGTGCAGGGCCGCAACCAGATGTACAAGAACATCGTCGATGGTGAGCACGAGATGGTCGCGGGCATGCCGGAATCCTTCAACGTGTTGGTGAAGGAAATCCGCTCGCTGGCGATCAACATGGAACTGGAAGAGTAAGAGCCGGGCCCGGTCAGCGGCCTGCAACCCGGAAGTGGCGAGCGCTCAGCGCGTTCGCTCTTCCCGGCTACGGTGTCCTGATCGCAGTCCCGTTTGAAGCTGTTCGCGTTTCATCTCAGATACGAAATTCCTCCGACCCGGAGATATCAAATGAAAGACCTGCTCAACCTCTTCAATCAGCAGCGCCAGACGCTGGATTTCGATGCGATCAAGATCGCGCTGGCGTCGCCGGACCTGATCCGTTCGTGGTCCTACGGCGAAGTGAAGAAGCCCGAAACCATCAACTACCGGACCTTCAAGCCCGAGCGTGATGGCCTGTTCTGCGCCGCCATCTTCGGACCGATCAAGGACTACGAATGCCTGTGCGGCAAGTACAAGCGCATGAAGCACCGTGGCGTGGTCTGCGAAAAATGCGGTACCGAAGTCACCCTGGCCAAGGTGCGCCGCGAGCGCATGGGTCACATCGACCTGGCCTCGCCGGTTGCGCACATCTGGTTCCTCAAGTCGCTGCCGTCGCGCATTGGCTTGATGCTGGACATGACCCTGCGTGACATCGAGCGCGTGCTGTACTTCGAAGCCTATGTCGTCACCGAGCCGGGCCTGACCCCGCTCGAGCGCCGCCAGCTGCTGACCGAAGAGCAGTATCTGACCGCGCGTCAGGAGTACAACGACGACTTCGACGCCGCCATGGGCGCCGAGGCTGTGTATGAGCTGCTGCGCACGATCGACCTGCAATCGGAAATGACTCGTCTGCGCGAGGAAATCGCCAGCACCGGTTCCGAAACCAAGCTCAAGCGTTTGACCAAGCGCATCAAGCTGATCGAAGCCTTCCTGGAATCGGGTAACCGTCCGGAGTGGATGGTCATGACCGTGCTGCCGGTGCTGCCGCCGGATCTGCGTCCGCTGGTGCCGCTGGATGGCGGCCGCTTCGCGACCTCGGATCTGAATGATCTGTACCGCCGCGTGATCAACCGCAACAACCGTCTGCGTCGCCTGCTGGAGCTCAATGCTCCGGACATCATCGTGCGCAACGAAAAGCGCATGCTGCAGGAATCGGTCGATGCGCTGCTGGACAACGGCCGTCGCGGTCGTGCCATCACCGGCACCAACAAGCGTCCGCTGAAGTCGCTGGCCGACATGATCAAGGGCAAGCAGGGCCGGTTCCGTCAGAACCTGCTCGGCAAGCGCGTGGACTATTCCGGCCGTTCGGTCATCACCGTCGGTCCGTACCTCAAGCTGCACCAGTGCGGCCTGCCGAAGAAGATGGCGCTCGAGCTGTTCAAGCCGTTCGTGTTCGCCAAGCTGCAGCGTCGTGGCCTGGCCACCACCATCAAGGCCGCCAAGAAGCTGGTCGAGCGCGAAGAAGCCGAAGTCTGGGACATCCTGGAAGAAGTGATTCGCGAGCATCCGGTGCTGTTGAACCGCGCGCCGACCCTGCACCGCCTGGGCATCCAGGCGTTCGAGCCGGTGTTGATCGAAGGCAAGGCCATCCAGCTGCATCCGCTGGTCTGTACTGCCTTCAACGCCGACTTCGACGGCGACCAGATGGCTGTCCACGTTCCGCTCTCGCTGGAAGCCCAGCTGGAAGCGCGTGCGTTGATGATGTCCACCAACAACATCCTGTCGCCGGCCAACGGCGAGCCGATCATCGTGCCGTCGCAGGACGTGGTGTTGGGTCTGTACTACATGAGCCGTGCCCTGGAGAACAAGAAGGGCGAAGGCATGGTGTTCGCCAACACCAGCGAAGTGAAGCGCGCCTACGACAACCGCGTGGTCGAACTGCACGCCAAGGTCAAGGTACGCATCACCCAGGTGGACGTGGAAGCCGGCGGCAAGCGCAGTAGCGGCACCTCGATCGTGGACACCACGGTCGGTCGTGCGCTGCTGAGCGAAATCCTGCCCGAAGGCCTGCCGTTCCAGCTGGCCAACACCGAGATGACCAAGAAGAACATCTCGCGCCTGATCAACTCCAGCTACCGTCTGCTGGGCTTGAAGGACACCGTCGTGTTCGCCGACAAGCTGATGTACACCGGCTACGCCTACGCAACCCGCGCCGGCGTGTCGATCGGTATCGACGACATGCTGATCCCCGACGAGAAGAAGGGCATCCTCACCGAGGCCGAAGCCGAAGTGCTGGAAATCCAGGAGCAGTACCAGTCGGGTCTGGTCACCGCCGGCGAGCGCTACAACAAGGTCGTGGACATCTGGTCGCGGACCAGCGAGCGCATCGCCAAGGCGATGATGGACACCATCGGTACCGAAAAGGTCGAGAACGCCAAGGGCGAGACCATCGACCAGAAGTCGATGAACTCGCTGTACATCATGGCCGACTCCGGTGCCCGTGGTAGCCAGGCGCAGATCCGTCAGCTGGCCGGTATGCGCGGCCTGATGGCGCGTCCGGACGGCTCGATCATCGAGACGCCCATCAAGGCGAACTTCCGCGAAGGCTTGAACGTGCAGGAGTACTTCAACTCCACCCACGGCGCCCGTAAGGGTCTGGCCGATACCGCGCTGAAGACGGCGAACTCCGGTTACCTGACCCGCCGCCTGGTCGACGTGGCGCAGGACGTGGTGATCACCGAAATCGATTGCGGCACCACCGAGGGGTTGATCATGACCCCGATCGTGGAAGGCGGCGACGTGGTCGAGCCGTTGCGCGAGCGCGTGCTGGGCCGCGTGGTGGCCGAGGACGTGTACCTGCCGGGCAACGACGAAGAGCCGATCGTCACCCGCAACACGCTGCTCGACGAAGCCTGGGTGGCCAAGCTCGAAGACGCCAGCGTGCAGTCGGTGAAGGTGCGTTCGACCATCAGCTGCGAATCCTCGTTCGGCGTGTGCGCACGCTGCTACGGCCGCGATCTCGCACGTGGTCACCAGGTCAACATCGGCGAAGCGGTCGGCGTCATCGCCGCGCAGTCGATCGGTGAGCCGGGCACCCAGCTGACCATGCGTACGTTCCACATCGGTGGTGCGGCGTCGCGTGCGGCTGCGGTGGACAACATCACCGTCAAGACCACCGGTTCGGTGAAGTTCAACAACCTCAAGTCGGTGGCGCATGCCAGCGGTTCGCTGGTTGCGGTCTCGCGTTCTGGCGAACTGTCCGTGCTCGATGGCCATGGCCGCGAGCGCGAGCGTTACAAGCTGCCGTACGGCGCGACCATCACCGCCAAAGACGGCGATGCGGTCAAGGCCGGGCAGAGCGTTGCCAACTGGGATCCGCATAACCACCCGATCGTGTCGGAAGTGGCCGGTTTCATCCGCTTCATCGACTTCGTCGACGGCGTCACCGTCATCGAGAAGACCGACGAGCTGACCGGTCTGGCGTCGCGCGAAATCACCGACCCGAAGCGTCGCGGTGCACAGGCCAAGGAGCTGCGTCCGATCGTGCGCATCGTCGATGCCAAGGGTAACGACCTGACGATTCCCAATACGGATCTACCGGCCCAGTACCTGCTGCCGCCGCGCTCCATCGTCAACCTGCAGGACGGCGCTGCCGTCGGCGTGGGCGACGTGGTGGCCAAGATCCCGCAGGAAGCGTCCAAGACCCGCGACATCACCGGTGGTCTGCCGCGCGTTGCCGACTTGTTCGAAGCACGCAAGCCGAAGGATCCGGCGATCCTGGCCGAACGCTCGGGCATCATCAGCTTCGGTAAGGACACCAAGGGCAAGCAGCGCCTGATCATCAAGGATACCGATGGTTCGGAACACGAAGAGCTGATTCCCAAGTACCGCCAGATCATCGTGTTCGAAGGCGAACACGTGACCAAGGGCGAGACCGTGGTGGACGGCGAGCCGAGCCCGCAGGACATCCTGCGTCTGCTGGGTGTCGAACCGCTGGCCGCTTATCTGGTCAAGGAAATCCAGGACGTGTATCGCCTGCAGGGCGTGAAGATCAACGACAAGCACATCGAGGTGATCACTCGCCAGATGCTGCGTAAGGTCGAGATCGTTGATCAGGGCAACAGCAAGTTCCTCAACGGCGAGCAGGTCGAGCGGCAGCGCGTCATCGAGGAAAATGCCCGCCTGGTCAAGCGCAACGAACTGCCGGCCAAGTACGATCCGGTGTTGCTGGGTATCACCAAGGCATCGCTGGCCACCGAGTCGTTCATCTCGGCGGCATCGTTCCAGGAGACCACCCGCGTGTTGACCGAGGCAGCCGTGCGCGGCACCCGCGACAACCTGCGCGGTCTGAAGGAAAACGTGATCGTGGGTCGCCTGATCCCAGCCGGTACGGGTCTGGCGTACCACGCCGGACGTCGCAAGGCCTCGGGTCTGACCGACTCGGAAATGGAAACGCTGTCGGGCAAGCCGGCAGTCGCCGAACCGGTCGCCGCAGTGGCCGACGCTGGCGCGGACGAGGAGTAAGCGCTCCGACGGCGGTCGCAAGATCGCCGTAAGCCAAGCGAAAAGGAGGGCAGGACGCCCTCCGTTTTCCGGCCTTGGATGGGCCAGCAGGTTCAGATTTCGTGAAGTTGACGGAGTTTCGTCCTGCCAGCTATACTTCTCTGTCTCGGTGGGCCGGTTTCGGCCTGCCTTTGTTTTCGTGCAGGCCGTCTCGGCCTATCAATCAGAAGAATCAACTGATGACGACGATCAATCAGCTGGTCCGCAAGCCTCGGCAAGTGACCACCTACAAGAGTGCCTCTCCGGCACTGGACAAGTGTCCGCAGCGCCGTGGCGTCTGCACACGCGTCTATACCACTACCCCGAAGAAGCCGAACTCGGCCCTGCGTAAAGTCGCCAAGGTGCGCCTGACCAATCAGGAAGAGGTCATCAGCTACATCGGTGGTGAAGGCCACAACCTGCAGGAGCACTCCGTGGTCCTGATCCGCGGTGGCCGCGTCAAGGATCTTCCCGGTGTGCGTTATCACACCGTCCGTGGTTCGCTGGACGCCGCCGGCGTCGCCAAGCGTCGTCAAGGCCGTTCCAAGTACGGCGCCAAGCGCCCGAAGAGCTAAGGAAATACTCAAATGTCCCGTAAAGGTTCTACTCCGCAGCGCACCGTCCTGCCAGATCCAAAGCATGGCAGCGAAACCATTGCCCGCTTCATCAATATGGTGATGCAGAGTGGCAAGAAGTCGGTTGCTGAGAAAATTGTCTATGGCGCAATGGACGTCATTGGCGAAAAGAATCCGAATGCCATCGAACTGGTGCAGAAAGCACTGGACAACGTGGCCCCGGCTGTCGAAGTTAAATCGCGTCGCGTCGGTGGTGCTACCTATCAGGTGCCCGTCGAAGTGCGTTCCTCCCGTCGCATGGCCCTGGCGATGCGCTGGTTGATCGATTCCGCGCGCAAGCGTGGCGAGAACACCATGCCGCGTAAGCTGGCTGCAGAGCTGTTGGACGCCTCGGAAAGCCGCGGCGGCGCGATCAAGAAGCGCGAAGAGACCCACCGCATGGCGGAGGCGAACAAGGCGTTCGCACATTACCGCTGGTGACCTCGGGGGCCTTGGTAACGGGGCCCTTCAGCACCATATGAGTGCTGTTTGCGACGCATCTTGCGTCGCATCCAATCCGAAGGCCGCCGAAAGGCGGCGTTCGGCCATCCGAAATCCAAGAAATTGAGAGGCTCCCCGTGGCCCGCACCACCCCTATCGAGCGTTACCGCAACTTCGGCATCATGGCCCACATCGATGCCGGCAAGACCACCACGTCCGAACGCATCCTGTTCTACACCGGTGTGAGTCACAAGATCGGCGAAGTCCATGACGGCGCTGCAGTGATGGACTGGATGGAGCAGGAGCAGGAGCGTGGTATCACCATCACCTCCGCTGCGACCACCGCGTTCTGGTCGGGTATGGACAAGTCCATGCCGCAGCACCGCTTCAACATCATCGACACCCCCGGGCACGTTGACTTCACCATCGAAGTGGAGCGCTCCTTGCGCGTGCTCGACGGTGCGGTGTTCGTGCTGTGCGCCGTGGGTGGCGTGCAGCCGCAGTCCGAGACCGTGTGGCGCCAGGCCAATAAGTATTCCGTGCCGCGCATGGCATTCGTCAACAAGATGGACCGTACCGGTGCCAACTTCGACAAGGTCGTTGAGCAGCTGAAGGCCCGTCTGGGTGCCTATGCCGTGCCGATGCAGGTGCCGATCGGCGCCGAAGACGGCTTTGAGGGCGTGGTCGACCTGCTGAAGATGAAGGCGATCCATTGGGATACCGCATCGCAGGGCACCACCTTCGAATACCGCGACATTCCGGCCGACCTGGTCGATGTCGCGACCGAGGCGCGTTCGTTCATGGTCGAGGCGGCTGCAGAAGCCAGTGAAGACCTGATGGACAAGTACCTCAACGAGGGCGACCTGAGCGAGCAGGAGATCCTGTCGGGTCTGCGCGAGCGCACCTTGAAGGTGGAGATCGTGCCGGTGTTCTGCGGCTCGGCCTTCAAGAACAAGGGCGTGCAGGCCATGCTCGACGGCGTCGTGCATTTGCTGCCGTCGCCGGCGGACCGTCCGCCGGTGCAGGGTATCGACGAAGACGAGAAGGAAGACACACGCGCCGCGACCGATACCGCGCCGTTCTCGGCGCTGGCGTTCAAGATCATGACCGATCCGTTCGTGGGCTCGCTGACGTTCTTCCGTGTCTACTCGGGCACGCTGAACTCCGGCGACCAGGTCTACAACCCGGTCAAGTCGAAGAAGGAGCGCGTGGGCCGCATCCTGCAGATGCACTCCAACAATCGCGAAGAGATCAAGGAAGTGCGCGCGGGCGACATCGCCGCTGCCGTGGGTCTGAAGGACGTCACCACCGGTGACACGCTGTGTGCGCAGGACAAGATCATCACCCTGGAGCGCATGGTGTTCCCGGAGCCGGTGATCTCGATGGCGGTGGAGCCGAAGACCAAGTCGGACCAGGAAAAGATGGGCATGGCCCTGGGGCGTCTGGCGCAGGAAGATCCCTCGTTCCGCGTCAAGACCGACGAAGAATCCGGCCAGACCATCATCTCGGGCATGGGCGAGTTGCACCTGGACATCATCGTCGACCGCATGCGTCGCGAGTTCAATGTCGAGGCCAACGTCGGCAAGCCGCAGGTGGCCTACCGCGAAACGATCCGCAAGTCCGACGTCAAGTCTGATTACAAGCACGCCAAGCAGTCCGGTGGTAAGGGTCAGTACGGTCACGTGGTGATCGAGCTGTCGCCGATGACAGAGGAAGAGCGCAAGAGCGACAACGTCAAAGACGATTTCTTGTTCGTCAACGACATCACCGGTGGCATCATTCCGAAGGAGTTCATCCCTTCGGTCGAAAAGGGTCTGCGCGAGACGATCACCAGTGGTCCGATCGCCGGCTTCCCGGTGGTGGGCGTGAAGGTCAAGCTGGTGTTCGGCTCGTACCATGACGTCGACTCCTCGGAAATGGCGTTCAAGCTGGCTGCATCGATGGCGTTCAAGCAGGGCTTCGCGAAAGCCAGCCCGGTGTTGCTGGAGCCGATCATGAAAGTCGAAATCGTCAGCCCGGAGGATTACCTGGGTGACGTGATGGGCGACGTGAGCCGCCGTCGTGGCGTGTTGCAGGGTCAGGACGACAGTCCGTCGGGCAAGATCATCAACGCGATGATACCGCTGGGTGAAATGTTCGGTTACGCCACTTCGCTGCGCTCGATGAGCCAGGGCCGTGCGACGTTCTCGATGGAATTCGACCACTACGAAGAGGCACCGGCCAACATCGCCGACGCCGTCACCAAGAAGGGCTGAGTTCGCTCAGCCGCTTCTCACAAATTTTCAATTAGAGGTAGTTAGTCATGGCAAAAGCTAAATTCGAGCGCACCAAGCCGCACGTGAACGTCGGCACCATCGGTCACGTTGACCATGGCAAGACCACGTTGACCGCTGCGCTGACCAAGATCGGTGC